>DASVTA010000178.1:0-5933 GCA_036387815.1 Allosphingosinicella sp. | reverse complement strand
CCCGAAAGTCGTGCTTGGAAGCGAGTATTAGAGCGGCCTGCCGCCCCCCGCTAGGGGATTGTCGCCGGGTGCGAAAAAAGGGCCGGAGGCGTTCCTTCCTGAATTCCTCCCCGAGCTTGCTCGGGGAGGGGGACCTCGGCGCGAAGCGTCGTGGTGGAGGGGTTCTTCGGAAGCGGGTGAGCCCCTCCACCATGCTTCGCATGGTCCCCCTCCCCTGCAAATGCAGGGGAGGAATAGGTTCGGCCTCAGAAGCGGAGGCCCACCCCGACGACCCCGTCATGCTTGCGGGCGCCGTTCTCGTAATCGGAATAGCGATACTCGCCCTTGACGTAGGCGCTGCCGCCCAGCTTCTGCTCGAGCCCGGCGCCGAGGCGGATCCCGTCCAGCTTTCCGGTGGCGGAGAAGGAACCGGTCGTGGTCACGGGGCCAGCGGTATAATCCGCCTTCAGGCGCTGGTTGGTGTAGCCGACCTTGCCGTAGATCAGGGTCCGCGGGGCCACGGCGAAGCCGAGCCGGCCGCCGACATAGAGGTTGCGGCTCGAGCTGGAACAATATCGGTCGCCGGGCTCGAAGGCGCCGTCCAGGCATTCCCTGTCGGTGGAATCGGCGGCCTCGCCCTCGACCCCGACGACGAGGCGGCCAAGCTGGCGATCGTAGCCGGCGCCGACCCCGTAGACGAAGCCCTCGTCATAGCCCGCGATGCCCTCGAGCTTGAATCCGGTGAATTCCGCGGGCGCCTCGGCGTTAGGCCCGGGGTCCTGGGCAAAGGCGGGAGAAGCAGCACCGGCCAGGGCCAAGGCCGCGGAAAGACAATATCTAAGCATCAGAAAAACTCCTCAGCAAATTCCCCTGCTGACTCGGAACTGATAAGCTTTCCATGAACCGCAGATAAACATAATGTGGCTCAAATGGGGCAACAGTTGAGGCCGCAAGAAGCGAGCGGCGAGGACATCGCATTTTTCGATTTGTTTTCGAGCAGTTGGCCGACTTCTTCTACATCGGACACCCGCTGTGGGAAGATCATCTTCGAAACGAACTAAATAAACGGCAATGACGTACATCCGCACCGCCGGGTGCAGGCATCCACGCGCGCGCGCAAGGCCGGGCTTTTCGGTTGCCAAGGGCCGGGCGGGCGGGCCATTCTGCGCCGATGATGCGGCGCAGCAATTTCCTGTTGCTTCTCCTGGCGCTCGCGGCGCCCGCGCAGGCCCAGCGGCAGGCGCTGGGGATTTTCGGCACTTGGGGGGCGTTCCGGGCGCCGGACCGCTGCTACGCGATCGCCGAACCGCACCAGCCGCCCCGCCCCGGGGACGGGCGCGGCTTCGCCTCGATCGGCTATTGGCCCGAGCGCTCGACCGGAGGCCAGGTCTATTTCCGGCTCAGCCGCCCCAAGCGTCCGGGCTCGGCGGTTCTGCTTCGGATCGACGAACGCACCTTCCAGTTGCGGGGCGGCGGCGCCGAAGCCTGGGCGAGCGATCCGACGGCCGACGCCCAGATCGTGTCGGCGATGCGCACCGGAATCGACATGAGCCTCGAGACCCGCTCGACGAGCGGGGCGCTGGTTCGCGATTCCTATCGCCTTCGGGGCGCCGCGACCGCGATCGACGCCGCGGCGATCGGCTGCGCGCGCCGGCGCTGAGCGATGGCGCGCTGGTTCATCGCCCGCCACGGCGAGACCGTCTTCAACGCGGCCGCCCGGATGCAGGGCGAAACCGCGCATACGCCCCTGACCCGCGCCGGCTTCGCCCATGCCGAACAGATCGGGGAGGCGCTGCTCGCCCTGCTTGGGCCGGCCCCGGAGCTGGCGCTCTGGGCCTCGCCCACCGGCCGCGCCCTTCAGACTCTGGCGATCGCCGCCGAGCATCTCCGCCTCGACTGGCACGGCGCCAGGACCGACGAGCGCCTGTCGGAAATGGACATGGGCGAGTGGGGTGGGCGATATTATTCGGATATCGCCCGCACCCATGGCGGCTTCGTCGACCGGCGGGCCGGGCTCTTCACCTGCCGTCCCCCGGGGGGCGAATGGTATGACGACATCGCCCGGCGGCTGAGCGGCTGGATAGCGGACACCGAAGGGGAGAAAGGCGACCGGCTGATCGTGATGCACGGCATCTCCTCGCGCGTGCTCCGCGGCCTCCTCACGGGCGCGGCGGAGCGTCCCGGTTGCGGCGCCCCCGTCGCCTCGCCGCTTCCGCAAGGCTCGGTGGTCTGCGTCGAGGATAAGGTGGAGACGGTCGTCGGGCTCGGCAGCGGCGGTCTCGGGGCGTCGGGGACCGCTTAGAGAAGACACCTTACCTTGCCGAACGGCATGCCCGGGCTCGTTCCTCGGCCGGGTTTCGTGCCTTGAAACTTGACTTTTCCGCAGTTTTGCCTACCTAAGATGCATCCCGTCCCCGGCAGTACGTCTTGAGGCGCCGCAAGGCAGATATCAGCTCAAGGCCGATCCCGGGGACAAATTTTAGGTGCAGCCTTGTCCACCGCCTTTGTCATCGACGGCGCTTATTTCCTTCGCCGGTTCGCTAGAACGTTCCCCCACTATCCAGCAAATGATGCAAAGGCCGTTGCCTTCGGTTTGCAATGGCTGACCTTTTGGCATCTGTCGCAGCGGAACCGTGTCTCTCCTCCGGCGATGCAAGCTGCGATCGACCAAGGTCTTCGGCTTGAAGAAGGTCCGGATCTTTATAGAATCTTCTTCTACGATTGTCCGCCTCTGGAAAAGAAGCTGCATTATCCGATCTCAAAGGGCGCGCTCGATCTATCCCGCACTTCCACTGCCGTCTTCCGGAAAGCCATCCATCTGGAGCTTCGGAAAATCCGTAAGATGGCCATGCGGTTTGGTCGATTGAATGAGGATTTTTCTTGGAGGCTGAAAGCGGAGTCGCTCAAGCGTTTGCTGAAGGATCCGAGCGCCTTTCAACCCCGGGACGAAGATTTCGAGCTCGATGTGAAGCAGAAGGGCGTCGACATGCGGCTGGGCCTTGACGTTGCATCGCTCGCTTTCAAACGGCAGGTCGATCAGATCATCATGGTCGCGGCAGACGGTGACTTCGTGCCCGCAGCCAAGCTAGCGAGGCGCGAAGGGATCGATGTTGTCCTCGATCCCCTCGGCGGCCCAGCAGCCCGTGATTTGATCGAGCATGTCGATGGTGTTCGTCCTTGCGCCGGAGGCAATGCCCGAATGCCGTTCCACCTCTCATGACAGCTCCGATGACAATCCCCGGTCATATCGACCCGGTACCCGTGCCGCGCCCGGCTTTCGAGGCGGAGGACAAGCGCGTCGATCTGGTCGGCCTTTCGCGCGACCGGATCCGCGAGGCTCTGGAGCAGGCGGGGCTGGAGCCGAAGCAGGCCAAGCTTCGCGCCAAGCAGATCTGGCACCAGATCTACAATCGCGGCGCAACCTCGTTCGAGACGATGAGCGACATCGCCAAGCCGCAGCGGGCCTGGTTCGCCGAGCGATTCGTCGTCGGCCGGCCGAAGGTGGTGGTCGAGCAGGTGTCGACCGACGGCACCCGCAAATGGCTCTTGAAGACCCCCGACGGACACGATTTCGAGATGGTCTTCATCCCGGACGCCGACCGGGGAACGCTGTGCGTTTCGAGCCAGGTGGGCTGCACTCTGAACTGCGCCTTCTGCTTCACCGGGACGATGCGGCTGGTGAGGAACCTCACCGCCGGCGAGATCGTCGGCCAGGTGATGCTGGCGCGCGATTCGCTGGGCGAATGGCCGTCCCAGCCGGAAGGGCGGATGCTTTCCAACATCGTCATGATGGGAATGGGCGAGCCGCTCTACAATTTCGACAATGTCCGCGACGCCCTGAAGATCGTGATGGACGGCGACGGCCTCGGCCTGTCGCGGCGGCGGATCACGCTTTCGACGTCGGGCGTGGTGCCGATGATGGCGCGGGCGGGGGAGGAGATCGGGGTCAACCTCGCCGTCTCGCTCCACGCCGTCACCAAGGAAGTGCGCGACGAGATCGTGCCCCTTAACCGCAAATACGGGATCGAGGAGCTGCTCGAGGCCTGCGCCGCCTATCCCGGCGCCAACAACGCGCGGCGGATCACGTTCGAATATGTGATGCTGAAGGACAAGAACGACAGCGACGAGGACGCAGCCGAGCTCGTCCGGCTGATCCGCAAGTACAAGCTTCCCGCGAAGGTCAATCTGATCCCGTTCAACCCCTGGCCGGGGGCGGTCTACGAATGCTCGGACGAGGAGCGGGTGAGGCGTTTCTCCGACATCATCTTCGAGGCCGGGATCTCGGCGCCGATCCGCCGCCCGCGCGGCCGCGACATCATGGCCGCCTGCGGCCAGCTCAAATCCGCCGCGGAGAAGAAGAGCCGGGCGGAGCTCGACCGGATCTCCGCGGAGAAGCAGGCGGCTTTGGCCGGCTGACCGTCATCCCGGCGAAAGCCGGGATCCCAGGTCGAGAAGTCTCGGCGGGTCTCCCCGAGGTCCCGGCTTTCGCCGGGATGACGTTCCCCCTCCCCCTCAGCCTGAACGCCGGCTTACGAGGCCATTCAGGACGCGCTCAACCCGCTCCCTGCATAACCCTCCTCATGCCGGCGGCCTTCTCGCCGCCGCGACAAGGAGTTCACGATGTTCAGGAAGCTTAGTCTGGCAACGGCGGCCGCGGCCGCCACCCTCACCCTGGTTCCGGCCGCCGCCCAGGCCAATCACCAGGGCGGCTATTACGATTCGGGCCGCTATCAGCAGAGCTATCGCGGCGAACGCCATGGCCGCTACGACAACCGCTATTACGGCCGAAGCAACGTCCGCTACAACGGCCGCCGCTGCAAGGGCACGACCGGCACCATCGTCGGCGGAGTCGCCGGAGCGCTGCTCGGCCGCGAAGTGACCCGCGACCGCTATCGCGGCCGCTCGGGGACGACCGGAGCGATCCTCGGCGGCGCCGTCGGCGCCCTCGCCGGCCGCGCGGTCCAGAAGTCCAGCTGCCGCTAAGCTTCAAATCCCTCCGGTAGTGTATCGAGGGCGGGGCCGGTCTTCCGAAGGGGAGGCCGGCCCTTCTTATTTGCCTCCCCATCGAAGATGGGGAGGGGGACCACCGAAGGTGGTGGAGGGGTGATCCGGCTCAGCCCGTCAGGTCACCCCTCCACCATGCTTCGCATGGTCCCCCTCCCCACGCTTTGCGTGGGGAGGCAGCTAAGGCCCGGCGAAAAGCGCCGCCAATTGCTCGATCATCGTCCCGCCGAGCTGCTCCGCGTCCATGATCGTCACCGCGCGGTCGTAATAGCGGGTGACGTCGTGGCCGATGCCGATCGCGACCAGCTCGACGGGCGAGCGGGACTGGATCCAGCCGATCACCTGGCGCAGGTGCCGCTCGAGATAGGTGCCGGAGTTGACCGACAGCGTCGAATCGTCGACCGGCGCGCCGTCGGAGATGACCATCAGGATCCGGCGCTCCTCGGGCCGGGCGATCAGCCGGTTGTGCGCCCACATCAGCGCCTCGCCGTCGATATTCTCCTTGAGAAGCCCCTCGCGCATCATCAGGCCGAGATTCTTGCGCGCGCGGCGCCAGGGCGCGTCGGCGGACTTGTAGACGATGTGGCGCAGGTCGTTGAGGCGCCCGGGGTTCGGCGGCTTGCCCGACTGGAGCCACTGCTCGCGCGACTGTCCGCCCTTCCACGCCCGCGTGGTGAAGCCCAGGATCTCGACCTTGACGCCGCAGCGCTCCAACGTGCGCGCCAGGATGTCGGCGCAGGTCGCCGCCACCGTGATCGGGCGCCCGCGCATCGAGCCGGAATTGTCCATGAGCAGCGTGACGACCGTATCGCGAAAATTCGTATCCTTCTCCTGCTTGAAGGAGAGCGGCTGGAACGGGTCGGTGACGACGCGCACGAGGCGTGCGGGGTCGAGCTGCCCCTCTTCGAGGTCGAAATCCCAGGCCCGGTTCTGCTGCGCCAGCAGCCGGC
>DASVTA010000177.1:0-1914 GCA_036387815.1 Allosphingosinicella sp. | reverse complement strand
AGTAAGAAGGCGAGGGTGAGTTTGCGCATCCGGCGGCTCCGTTCGAAAGGTCCGCCAGCCTCCTAGCCGCGCGGCAAGGGGACAGTCACTAAGTGACTGTCCCCGATCATCCGAACATCGCTTCTTCGCGGCGCGCGGCCGCTCAGTTGGTCCCTTCGACCGGCTCCAGCGGTCCGCCCATTCCGGTATAGGCGCCGTTGCCGCGGACCATTGCGAGCGCTTCCGTCGGCGAAGGCGACCGGTCGACGATGTGGACCGAGGCTCCCACCCTCGTCACCGCGAACAGGTTCCTGGCGAAGGCGAGCGGAAGCCGGACGCAGCCGTGCGAGGCGGGTCGGCCCGGGATCTGGCCGGCGTGGAGCGCGATCCCGCCCCAGGTCAGCCGCTGCATGAACGGCATGGGGGCGTTGTTGTAGAGGTTGGAGAAGTGCCTCGCCCTCTTCTCGAGGATGTCGAACTTGCCGGTCGGGGTGCGGTGGCCCGGCTTGCCGGTGGACACGGTGGTCACTCCGATCAGCGTTCCGCCGCGATAGACGTAGGCGCGCTGCAGCGGGATGCTGACCACCATCTCGACCGGACCGGCCGGCGAGCGCTCCGGCTGCCAGACGAACTCGCCCGGCTTCAGGTTCGCCGGCTCGGCGGCCGCCGCCGGCGGCTCGGGAGCGGCGGCCGGCGGCTCGACCGCGGCGGCGGCCGGCTCGGCCTGGGCCACGGCGGGCCCGACGATCTCGGCATAAGCGGAGCAGACGGGGGTGAAGGCCAGCAGAAGCACGCTGGCGGCGACGAAGGCGGTGCGGACGCTTACAGGGTTCATGGCTTCGACTGGCGGGTTTTCCCCGCCCCTTTCCTTCGGCCGGAATGGCCGTGACGGCGCGTCTAGGCCGCGCCCGTCGCGCCGATGTGCCGGGGCGAAGGATTTGTTGTTGCGATTGTTGCAGTGCAAAAATTTGCGGATTCCGGCGGATTCTGGCGATTTCCAGACGGATGTGCGCTTGCGTGCCGGGATCGTTTCGGCCCCTGCATCCGTTTCCGCCGAATGGCCGCCCGTCGCGCGCCATATGTTTGCGTAGGAGGCCCGAACATGCCGGCGAGATTATCCGCAGCAATCCTTTTCCTTTCACTGGCCGCGGCCGCTCCCGCCGCCGCCCAGGAATACGACCGCCGCAGCCGCGCCGAACGGGTCGCCGACGAGATCGCCCGGCAGGTCGAAGCCACCGCCAACGCGGTCGAGACGGTGACCGGCTCCATCCACCGGAGCGTCGACGGGCTCCGCTTCCGCGGGCCCGAGCGCTTCGCGGCCGAGCGCTGCGCGCCTTATGTGGAGCGTTACGGCCGGATGCGGATCGACGACGTCCGCCGCCATGGCCGGCGCAGTTGGCGGGTCTACGGCACGGTCGGAGGAGCGGCGCTGGGCGACAGCAACGGCTGGCGCCGCGGCTACTCTCCCCGGGCCTTCACCTGCACGGTGAACGAAGACGGCAAGGTCAAGCTCAAGACCAGCCGCCTGCGCCGCTACTGAGCGGCCGCGCCCCTTTCAGAAGGAGCGGATCCGGGGCTCCGCCCGCCTCCCGACCAGCAATTCGGTCAGCGCCCACACCTGGTGACAGTCACGTGACTGTCACGAGACTGTCCCTTGCCAGGGTGTCCCGTCAGTCCCGTCGGCACGAGTCGCTTCTGGTGGCAGTCACGTGACTGTCACCAGAGTGTCCCTAAGGCAGCCGCCCGATCCGTTCGGCAGCGCGGATCGTTTCCCGGTCCCCCTCGTCGAGGCCGGCTTCGAGAAAGGCGCGCCAGTCCTCGATCCGCTCCCGCACCGGCGCCGCGTCGATGAGCGGGTCCGCGGCCAGCCCGAGGTGGCCGCGAGCGCTCGACCAGCGCCAATCCTCCGGCCGGGCGACGAGCCCCGCCCGCAGC
>DASVTA010000176.1:0-4291 GCA_036387815.1 Allosphingosinicella sp. | reverse complement strand
TGGTCCTTCGATACGGGTCTTCGCCAGGCTCAGCCCCTACTCAGGATGAGCGGCACTCATTATCCGCTCATCCTGAGTAGGGATGAGCGGCTGTTATTGTCCGCTCATCCTGAGTAGCCGTTGAGCTTGTCGAAACGGCGTATCGAAGGACAGCTCGACCGAAGCCGATAATGCACAGCGTCACTCTCTGCGACGAAGACGATCTCGACGGCTGGCGCCAGGCCGCCCGGGCGCTTGCGGGAGCTGGCGTTCCTGCGGCGGAAGTGAGCTGGCAGGTCGGCGCCGGCGGCGACCTCTTCGCCGCCCCCGCCCCTTTGCCTTCCGGCGGCCCCGCCTTCTCCGTCCCCCGCGCCTTCCTCACCCTCGCCGAATCCGCCGTCTGCCACTCGGATCCGGAGCGGTTCGCCCTCCTCTACGCCCTCCTCCTGCGCCTTCGCGAACGGCCCGGGCTGCTCGCCGATTCCGCCGATCCGCTCGTCCAGCGGCTCGAGCGCATGGCCAAGGCGGTGCGCCGGGACGTCCACAAGATGCGCGCCTTCCTCCGCTTCCGCGAGGTCGAAACGGCGCAAGGCCCGCGCTTCGTCGCCTGGTTCGAGCCCGAGCATCATATCGTCCGCCACAATGCGGGCTTCTTCGTGCGCCGCTTCGCCAACATGGCCTGGTCCATCCTAACCCCGCCCCTGTCGCTTCACTGGGACGGGGAAACGCTCAGCGAAGGGCCCGGCGCCGATCGCTCCGACGCTCCCGCGGGAGACCCGATCGAATCCGTCTGGAAGACCTATTACGCCTCCATCTTCAACCCGGCCCGCCTCAAGCGCGGGGCGATGCTGAAGGAGATGCCGAAGAAATACTGGAAAAACATGCCCGAGACCGCGTTGGTGGGCGAGTTGATGGCAGGAGCGCAGGCGCGCGAGGCGAGGATGGTCGAAGCGGGACGAGGTCAGGTCGGCGGAAACCTCCGCACCGCCTGGGAGGCGGTGCGAGCCGAGGCGATGGGCTGCACCCGCTGCCACCTCTACAAATGCGCCACGCAGACGGTGTTCGGCGAGGGCCCCCTCGACGCGAGGATCCTGTTCGTCGGCGAGCAGCCCGGGGACCAGGAGGACCTCGCCGGACGGCCCTTCGTCGGCCCGGCGGGCCAGCTGTTCGACCGCGCCCTCGGCGATGCCGGGGTCGACCGCAAGGCGGCCTACGTCACCAACGCCGTCAAGCATTTCAAGTTCGAGCAGCGCGGCAAGCGCCGGATCCATTCCAAGCCGGACGCCGGCGAGATCGAGGCCTGCCGCTGGTGGATCGAGCAGGAGCGGCTGCTCCTGCGCCCGCCGGTCACGGTCGCACTCGGCGCCACCGCCGCCCGCTCCGTCTTCGGCAAGGCGGTGACCATCACCTCGATGCGCGGCCGCGCCCACGCTCTGCCCGAAGGCGGCGAGGCCTGGGTGACGGTCCACCCCAGCTTCCTGCTGAGGGTGCGCGACGACAAGGAAGCGGAATATGCGAGGTTCGTCGAGGACCTGAAGGTGATTGCGGAACGGGCGAAGGCGCTGGGGTAACTTGCCTCCCCATCGCCAGATGGGGAGGGGGACCACCCGAAGGGTGGTGGAGGGGTAATTGGCTCGGCTTCGGAGGATCCGGAGCGAGACGGCAGAAGCCTGCGCCTTCTACCCCTCCACCAGGCTTCGCCTGGTCCCCCTCCCCACGCTCCGCGCGGGGAGGCAAGCTACAGCCTGACCAGCATCTTGCCGATATTGGCCCCGCGGAACAGGTCCAGGAAAGCCTCGGGCATCGCCTCGATCCCGTCGCGGATCGTCTCCCGGCTGGTCACCTGGCCCGAGGCCACCCACCCGCCCATGTCGCGGTAGAACTCCGCCATCTCCGGCAGATAGTCGGTGTAGATGAAGCCCTTCAGCATGATCCGCGCCGCGATCACCCGCATGATGTATCTGAAGCCGTGCGGCGGCGCCCCGTTATAGCCTTCGATCATCCCGCAAATGGCGAAGCGGGCGTTCTGGCGCGCGGCCGCGAAGGCAGCGTCGAGATGCTCGCCGCCGACATTGTCGAAATAGACGTCGATCCCCTTGGGAGCCGCCTTCATCAGCGCCGGAACGATCGGCTCGGACTTGTAGTCGATGGCCTCATCCGCGCCGAGCTCGCGGACCCAGGCGACCTTGTCGGCGCCTCCCGCCGAGCCGATCACGTTCATCCCCATCGCCTTGGCGATCTGAACCACCGCCGAGCCGACCGCGCCCGCCGCCGCGGAGACGAAGACGGTGTCGCCCGCCTTGGCCCGCGCCGCCCGCAGAAGCCCGAAATAGGCGGTGGCTCCGGTCAGGCCGAGATTGCCGAGCCAATGGAAGTCCTCGACGGGAAGCGGCGGCACCTTGTTGAACTGCTCCGCCGGTCCGGCCGCCGCTTCGCGCCACCCGAGCATGTGGAAGACCGTCTCGCCCACGGCGAAACCGGGCGAGCGGCTCTCGACCACCTTGCCGACGGCGCCGCCCTGCATCGGCTCCCCGACCTGGAAAGGGGGGACATAGCTCTTCACGTCGTTCATCCGCCCGCGCATGTAGGGGTCGACCGAGAGCCACTTGTTCTCGACCCGGATCCAGCCGTCCTGAAGCTCGCCGAGCGGCGCCTCCTTGAGCTCGAAATTGTCCATCGTCGGCATGCCCTGAGGGCGCGACTTCAGATGCCAGGCGCGGGTCGTGTTGGTGCTCATCGCTCTCTCTCCGTCATTGCGAGCGAAGCGAAGCAACCCAGTGCTGCGCCTCCGCCCGCTGGATTGCCGCGTCGCTTCGCTCCTCGCAATGACGAAAAAAGGTCCGGCTCCCACGGGAGGAGCCGGACCCCTTGCGCCGACGCCGGGCGTCAGTCGTCGTCTTTCCGGCCGTAGGTGCCGGAGAAGCTGCGGTCGAGGGCGTGGGGTCCGTCGCTCCCCTGGTCCTCGCGTTCGAACAAGGCTCGCCCGGTGTCCTCGTTGCGCCAGCCGTCCATGGCCGAGGCCGCGGTGCGGTTGAGAATCACCTTGTCCTCGACCCTGTCGACCCAGCCGCACGGCACGCTGTGATGCATTCCGCCCGCGTTCGGATCGGACTTGGCGAGGATGATCCGGTCGCCGCCGACTTTGTCGACCTTGCCGACATGGGCGCCGTCGGAGCCGACGACCTCCATATGCTCGGTGACCTTGCCGAGCATCTGCCGCTGGCTGGCGCGCTTCTGCCGCCAGCCGCCGAACTCCTGCTCGAACTTCGACTGATGCTCACGCCGATATTCCTCATAGTCGCGGTCGAGATCCTCGATCTGCCGCCGCCGCCACTCCGAATAATGCGGATCGTGAATGTCGCCGCCGGGGCCGCCGCGGGTTACTTCCTCGTGCCCGCCATAGCCGGCGAACCTCTGGCCCATCGGCCCCGAGGTCCCGACCCGGCCCGGATCGTCCCGGTCGAAGCCGCGCCCCTGGCCGGAATAGCCGCCGCCGAAGCCGGCGCCGCTTCCGGAAACACGGTCGTTGCCGTGGCGTCCGCCGGCGCCGCCCGAGGACCCGCCCCAGCGCTCGCCGCGTTCGCCGCCGACCGAGCTGGAGAACCAGCCTTCGCGCTCGCTTTGGCGGTCGCGGTCCCAGCCTCCGGGCGCGCCCGGGCGATCCCGGTTCCAGCTCTCGCCGGCCTGGTTGCCCCAGCCGCCGCCGTTCCAGCCGGAGCCGCCGGAGCGCGGATCGTTGTCGCGGTGGCCGGTCATCCGCTGCTCCTGCTCCCAGCGCCGCTCGTCCCGCTCGCGGCGGCGCTGGGCGTCGTCGTCGCCGAACCAGGAGCGGACCTCGTCGCCCGCGCGGTCGAAGAAGCCGCGGTCGTCGCCGCCGCGGCCATATCCGTCGCGTCCCTCGCCGCGCCAGCCTCCGCGCTCGCGCTCGTCGCGGTCGCGCCATCGATTGTCAGAGCGGTCGTCGCTGCCATGTCCCATGTCTAACTCCTTGTGCTCGGGACCCGCGTGCATACCGGCGCGGACCGTCCGCGCGCCGCGGGATGCGGGGACAACGGAGGCCGGCCCAAGGCTGTTCCATGTTAAGAGACGGCCCGAGAGGCGATCCCGCCGAACGGAATCGGGACTTGGCGGGCCGGTGAATTGGCGCATTGCGAAAGTGCGGCGGCCTCGCTATCTGATCGCCTTCCCAGCCCCGCCAGACCGCGGGGGAACCTGGCCGCCGAAAAGGCGCGGGGCTGTAGCTCAGATGGGAGAGCGCTGCAATCGCACTGCAGAGGTCAGGGGTTCGATTCCCCTCAGCTCCACCAGCCTT
>DASVTA010000175.1:0-1726 GCA_036387815.1 Allosphingosinicella sp. | reverse complement strand
TTCCAGGGAGGGGAGATCAGTAATCCGCCTCCAGGAGGCCGCCGATCACGTGGTTCTGGATCACCGGCTTGAGCTCGCCGGTCACTCGATAGGTGAGATGGTCCCGAACCCGCGCCGGAAGCGAATCGAGATATCCCCTGGTCACCTGCAGGTCGTGATGCCCGGCATTGGTGGCGTCGGGCGCGTCGACCCCTACCACAAGCACCGGCCGCCACTCCTGGGATCGGTTGGCGGTGCCGCGGTGGATGGTCAGCGCCGAGCGGGCGGAAATATCGCCCATCTGCGCGAGCTTGGCCTGGCTTCGGGCGACGTAGCGGGGCCAGAGCGCCTTTGGGGGGAACATCTCGTCCTTGCAGGCGGACAGATCGTCCCACTGGGTTCCGGGCGCGATCTCGAAGGCGCCATGCTCGGGGGTCGTGTCGACCGCGGTCAGATTGAAGGCGAGCGAGTTGAGGCGGCGGCCCTTCGACGTCGCCTCGGGCGCTCGGAAATCCCGGTGCCAGGGCTGGTCGGCGGCGCCCGGAAAGGGGATGTCGAAGCCGACCTCCACGATCCGGTAATCGGGCCCGAGCACCGCCTCGCAGACCGAGACGAACCAGGGGTGGGTGGCGATGTCGACGAAGCCCCGGATCCGCTCCGGATGGACCTCGACATACCAGCGCTGCGGGCCCCGCGGCAGGGCGCCTCCCGGCACCTGTCGCGCCTCCTCGAACAACAGCGCGATATCCTCCCGCATCCGCTCCGCCCAGGGCCGGGAGAAGGCGCCCTTCAGCGCGATGAAGCCGTCTCCGTACAGGCCGCCCATGATGGCGGCCGTGTCGTATTCCTGAGCCTCCATTCGTGCCGCACTCGCCATCTCGAACCACCCCGTTCCGAACGGTCTTCAGAATTAATCCATTTGTCTGATGAATGCGAGGCGGCTAACGGCCCGCCGATGTCGGAAAATGCACCATTCGCCTTTGAAGTCGAGGCCGCGGAAGACGGGGAGGGGACTCGCCTGGAAGTGCGCGGCGCCGGCGCTCGGGAGGGCCGGACCTATCGCGTCGCGGGCGGCGATCAGTCGCACTATGCCGCCTTCTACCGCGCTCTTGCCGAGGATTGGGGCACTCGCCTTCCCCATGCCCTGGTCGAGCCCGCTCTAGCGCCCGAGCCGGACATCGAGTGGCGCCCGCTGCTTACCGACAACGTCTCGCCGAGGATCCTCGCCGGCTACGGCGATCCCGCCGTGCTCAGCACGGAGGAAGGCTATATCCTCGTCGCCACCTCGAACGACGCGCCGGACGCTTTCCCGATCCTGCGCTCGAGGGATCTGGAGCATTGGGAGCATGTCGGCTTCGTCTTCCCGGAGGGCGAAGCTCCGGAGTGGACCGCGACCGGGCACAAGGTCGCCGATTTCTGGGCTCCGGAGATGGCCCGCGTGGGCGACGAATATTGGCTCGTCTACAGCGCCCGCCAGCGTTCGAACGCACTCGCGATCGGGCTGGCCAAAAGCGACAGCCCCTTCGGGCCGTGGACGGACCTGGGCCGGCCACTGATCGCCGGCCATGCCGTCAACACCACCGGCGCTCCGGACGATCCGGCCAAGCCGCTGCTGAGCGGCGGAGTCATCGATTCGCATATCTTCATCGATCGTGACGGGCAGCCTTTCCTGTTCTGGAAGGCCGACACCAACGGCGTCTGGCCGCGCCCGCTCGCGACTCTGCTTCGGGGGCGGCCGGAGCTGATC
>DASVTA010000174.1:0-4378 GCA_036387815.1 Allosphingosinicella sp. | reverse complement strand
GATCCCCGCCGCTAGCTCCGCGCGATTGTCGAGGCGCACGTCGGCGACGAGCGCGAAGCGGCCGCCGCCGCCGATCAGCGGTTGCGAGTCATTCGAGTCTTCGGGAAGGAGGGGGTGGAGCCGGATCGCAAGGGCGAGGCTGGCCAAGCTTCCGGCCGATTGGCGCGTGCCGTAGCGCGCCTGGGCCTCGATCATGGAGCGGCACCGGGCCGGCGGATCGAACCGGCCTTGGAGGCTCCAGAAGCCGGCGAGAGCGGTCATAAGAAAGCCCCCCGCCGTGAGGCAGGGGGCTGAGACTCAGGCTTGGCTGAGGGCTTAGGAGCCCTGGTTGCCGCCGCCGCCGTCCGGATTGTTGCCGCGCTGGCTTTCAGCCGCGCCGGCTTCGAGGCGCTGGAAACCCGGACGGGTCCAGTCCCGCTTCGAAGCTGAATTCTTGGTCTGGTTCATCGATATGTCTCCCTGAGCGGTTTGAATTGATTGATTCTGAAAAGTTGAAGGATCGCTGCTTCTTTAGTCAATTTTTCAACGCTTTGTCGAGCCCGATTGTGGCGTCGAGGGCACGATTGGCGCCACCGCGATGCCAAAAATCCTCCATTGTCCGGCAATATTCTGAAAAAGAAGGTCAAAAGCGATGGGTGCGGGCCGCAGCGGGAAGGTTCCGCGAATCCTGAGCAGCCCCTCCTGGACGATCGCCGGCGGGAACTGGAGGGTCGGCCCCACCACCAGCGTGTAACCCAGATCGACCTGCTGGTTCCTCAGCGCCTGGAATATCCCGCCGAGCGTCGCGGCTGAATTGCTGGCCTGGAAGCTTGGCGATCCAAGCTCGCGAAGGACGGAATAATTGCCCGTCTGATTGGCATGGTCGAGCGCCGCCATTGCCGACCAGATGAGTTTGTTGACGACGATCGAGTCGGGCACGCCGGCCCGATTGGCGGCCGGCGCGGGAGCCGGTGCCTGCGCGGGCAGAGGCGAAGCGACGGCCGCTAGGCAGCCCGCCAAAAAAAACCGGGCCGGGGTGATGAACCCCGGCCCGGCCGTAGCTTGCAGGCGAAGACCTACCACGCAGCCTGGAACCCGGCGCGAGCGCCGATCTCGCCGCTGTCGAAGCCGAGGCCGATGCCCGCGGAGACGGAAGCGTTGGCGCCGACCCGGGCGGCCATGGAGGCCGTTCCGGCAAGGCGGTTCTGGAAGTAGCCGATGCCGCCGGAGACACCCATGCTGGTGCCGGCGGGAAGGTAGGGCGACTCCATCGCCAGAGCCATCGCGACGCCTTCGTTGGCCTTGCGGATGTTGGCGATGTTGAGGTTGGTCAGGTTCTGCAGGCTGGCAACGTTCGTGTTCAGCGTTCCGACGCTGCCCTGAAGAGCGGTGATTTGCCCCGCCTGCGTCGCCTGCGTCGTCTGCAGAGTCGCGATGTTGGTGGTGTTGGTCGCCACCTGGCCGAGCAGGGTGGTGTTGGTGCTGACGTTGCCGTTGGCGTCGTTCACCAGCACGCCGGCGGTGGTATAGCCGCCGAAGCGCACCGTCGAGCCCGCGCCGCCGAGCGTCACCTGGTTGGCGGCGGTGGTGGTCGCTCCGTTGCCGATCGCCGTCGAGTTGGCGTGTGTGGACCGGGCGCCGTTGCCCAGCGCCGTCGAGTTCGCCGCGGACGCGAGAGCGTCGCGGCCGACCGCGGTGGAATTGGCTCCGAGCGCGCTGGCGACGTCGCCGACCGCGGTCGACTGGAGGCCGGTGGCGGCGGCGAAATCGCCGAGCGCGGTCGAGAAGTTGCCGGATGCCACGGAGCGATCGCCCATTGCGGTCGATGAGGTGCCGGTGGCCGCCGAGCGCCAGCCGACGGCGGTGGAATTGACTCCGCCGGACATCGATTCGCTGCCGAGGGCCGTGCCGTTCGTCGCCGCGGCGGCGACGTTGGCGTTACGGCCGAACGCGCTCGCGTTGGTGGAGAGGGCGCTGGCGACGTCGCCGACGGCGGTGGACTGGAGCCCGGTGGCGGAGGCGAAGTCGCCGATCGCCGTCGAGAAGTTGCCGGAAGCGACGGAGCGATCGCCCAAGGCGGTGGACGAAGCACCGGTCGCCGAGGAGCGGAAGCCGACGGCGGTTGAATTGACTCCGCCGGAAACCGTCTCGCTGCCGAGAGCGGTGCCGTTGGTGGCGGCGGCGGCGACGTTGGCGTTACGGCCGAAGGCGCTGCCGTTGGTCGCGAGCGCGCTTGCGACGTCGCCGACGGCGGTCGACTGGAGGCCGGTCGCGGCGGAGAAGTCGCCGATCGCGGTCGAGAAATTGCCCGAGGCCACGGAGCGATCGCCCATGGCGGTCGACGAAGTTCCGGTGGCCGACGACCGCCAGCCGGTCGCAGTCGAGTTCACTCCGCCGGCGAGCGATTCGCTGCCCAGCGCGGTGCCGTTGGTGGCGGCGGCGACGACGTTGGCGTTGCGGCCGACGGCGACCGCGTTGGTCGAAAGCGCGCTGGCGACGTCGCCGACGGCCGTCGACTGGATGCCGGTCGCGGCCGAGAAGTCACCGAAAGCGGCGGAGAAATTGCCCGAGGCGACTGCGCGATCGCCGACCGCGGTGGAGGAGATACCCGAAGCCACGGCGCCGTTGCCGCAGGCGGTCTGTCCGACGGCGGTGGCAGTGCCCTGCGCCGGGGGACCGGGGTTGCCGGCTGCATAAGTCGAACAGGTCGCGCCCTGCGCCGCGGCCGGAGTGGCGAAGGCGATGGCGAACGTGCTCGCGGCGGCGAGCGCACCCGCGCGGATCATAGTGGTCTGAAAGGACATTCGGTTCACTCCCTGCTTAAAACCGCACGCTGTTTTGAAGGCGCGTCTTCCTCCTGCTTACTTGCGCTGCGGGGGACATGGCAACGCAATTTCTGCCCTTATCGGGGATAAAAAGGCATAGTTTTTCAGGATCGTGGAGGCCCGAGCCGGAATCGAACCGGCGTGCAAGGATTTGCAGTCCTCTGCGTAACCACTCCGCCATCGGGCCGCCGGGGCAGGACTTGTGCAGGATCGCTCGTCAAGTCAACCTCATTTCCCGCTGTCCGCGCGCGGACGAACCTGTCCGCATCCGTACAGTCGCCCGGCGCCGGGCCCGGCCCGGTCAGTAGGGGCGAATGCTGGCACGGCTCTTGCTGATCAACGCCGGTGGGGACTAACCGCTTGGCCTGCCGAAGGCTTGCCGATAAAAGCCGCAGTGACGAGAGAAGGTGTGTTGCGCTAATAAGACAGTTATGCGATGAGACCGTGGGAAATGACCGAGCACAATTTTGAACAGATGCGGCGGGCGATGATCGCCAGCCAGCTGCGGACGACGGGAACGAACGACCCGCGAGTGCTCGCCGTGATGGGCGAGGTGCCGCGGGAGCGGTTCGTCCCCGCGGGCCGGGCTCCGCTCGCTTATGCCGACGCGCTGGTCCCGCTGAAGCCGGGGCGCCATCTCAACAATCCGATGTCGCTCGGCCGGCTGCTGACCGAGGCGGCTCCGAGGCCGGGCGAGCGGGCGCTGGTGGTCGGCGCCGCGACCGGCTACGCCGCCGCCGTGCTTGCTCGGCTGGTCGGGCCGGTGGTGGCGGTCGAGGAGGATCCGGAGCTCGCCGCGCAGGCGCGCTCCAACCTCGCCGGCAGCGGCGTCAAGCTGGTCGAAGGGCCGCTGGCCGAAGGCTTCCAAGACGGGGCGCCCTACGATCTCATCCTGATCGACGGCGCGGTCGAATCCGTTCCGGACGCTCTGGTCGCGCAACTGGCCGACAAGGGCCGGCTCGCCGCCGGCTTGCTCGAGAACGGAGTGACCCGGCTTGCCATCGGCCGGCGTGCGGGCGAGGGGTTTGGAATGGCGGCGTTTACCGATGTCGCGGCGGCGATCCTGCCGGGCTTCGCGAAGCCGCCGGCATTTACATTTTGAAAGCGGAGTAGAGTAGATGCGGGGAGGGTTGTTGGCCGCGGTGGCGGCCGGGGCATTGCTGGCGGGTGCGGGGGCAAGCGCCGAGACGCTGCGCGAAGCGCTCGTCCAGACCTATAATAGCAACCCCACGATCATGGCGCAGCGGGCGCAGCTTCGCTCGCTCGACGAGGATGTCGCCGTGGCCCGTTCGCAAGGGCGGCCGCAGGTTTCCGGGGTCGCGGGAGTCAACCAGAACATCATCCGGCGCGGCGCCGTGCCGGGCCGGAGCGTCAATGCGGGCGTCGACCTCAGCTATCCTTTGTTCAACGGCGGACGGGTGCGCAACGCGATCCGCGCCGCCGACGAGCGGGTGCTCGCCGGGCGCGCCAACCTGCGGGCGACCGAGGGCGACATCTTCACCGAGGCGGTGAGCGCCTATATGGACGTCATCCGCGACCGGTCGATCGTCACCTTGAACCGCAATCAGGTGCGG
>DASVTA010000173.1:0-5844 GCA_036387815.1 Allosphingosinicella sp. | reverse complement strand
GTCCGCATTGCCCCTCCACCACGGCGCTTCGCGCCGCGGTCCCCTTCCCCCAGACAAGCTGGGGGAGGAATTGTTATTCGGCCAAATTCTCCTCAACCGCAGCCGCGAGCTGCTCCAGGGTGAAGGGCTTGCGGAGCACCGGCACGTCGCAGCCCAGCGCACCCTCGAGCTGCTCGCTCTCGGCGTAGCCCGTCACGAACACGATCGGCAGGCCGGGATGGAGATCGCGGGCCGCTCGGGCCACCTCCGCGCCGTTCATTCCGGGCATCGCGTAATCGATCAGAGCGAGATCGGGCGCACCCTCCCGCAACGACTCCAGCCCCTCGCCGCCGGACGCGGCGGAGACGACCGTGCAGCCGAGGCCTTCCAGCGATTCGGCGAGAAAGGCGCGGACGTCCGAATCGTCGTCGACGACCAGAATCCTGGCGCCCGCGGCGGCGCCTCGCCGGGAGGGAGAGACCCCGGCGGAAGCGTCGGCAGCGGCCGCCGCCGGAGCGGCGACCGCCGGCAGCAGGATGCACACGGTCGTGCCTTTTCCTTCCTCGCTCGCGATCCGAAGGGTCCCGCCCGCCTGCTGGGCAATTCCATAGACCTGCGCCAGACCCAGGCCCGTCCCCTTGCCCAGCGGCTTGGTCGAGTAGAAGGGCTCCGTGGCGCGGGCGAGCACGTCCGGGGGCATTCCCTGGCCGGTGTCGGCAACGGCGATCCGGACGAACTCGCCCGCTTCATGATCCGGCTCCGCGGCCAGCTCGACCCGGCCGGTGGAAATGGTGAGGGTTCCCCCCTCCGGCATCGCATCGCGCGCGTTGATGGCCAGGTTGAGGATCGCATTTTCGAGCTGGTTGGCGTCGCAAATCCCGTGCCCGGCGACCGGGTCGAGGCGGGTTTCGACCGTCACCTCGCCGCCGATCGTGTGGCGCAGCAGGCGCTGCATCGCCTCGATGACGGCGTTGACGGCGACGGGTGCCATGCTGATTCGCTGAATTCGGGAGAAAGCGAGCAGCTGGCCGGTCAGCTTGGCGCCGCGGCGGGTGGATTCGAGCGCGGTCTCGGCGATCCGCTTGAGCCTCGGCTCCTCCACCCGAGCCGCGATCAGCTCGAGCCCGCCCATGATCGGCGTGAGGAGATTGTTGAAATCGTGGGCGATGCCGCCGGTGAGCTGCCCCACCGCCTCCATCTTCTGCGCCTGCCGGAGCGCTTCCTCGGCCTTGAGGCGCTCGCCGACTTCCGCCTGGAGGCGGTCGAGCGCCGCGCTGAGATCGGCCGTCCGCTCGGTCACCCGCCGCTCGAGGGTCTCGTTGGCCTCGCGGAGCGCCGCCTCCGCCCGCTTCAGCTCGGTGATGTCGTGGGCGACCCCAATGAAGCCGCAATGCTCGCCGTGGGCGCCCCAGCGCGGCTGGGAGACCGAGCGGACCCAGCGCCATTCGCCCCCGCTGCGGTAGCGGCCGACGAGCTCGAACGTCCGCAGCGACGCCTCGCCGGCCATCGAATCGGCCAGCACGCGCGCCGCGTCGTCGGGATGGATGACCGTTCGCCAGTCGAAATCGATCGCTTCCTCGTAGCTGATCCCGAGGAACTCGACATAGGCGCGGTTGACGAAGCTCCGCCTGCGGTCGAGCTTCGTCACCCACATCGGCACCGGCGCCGAATCGGCGATGAGGCGGAAGCGCTCCTCGCTCTCCCTCAGCGCCTCCTCGGCCCGATGGCGCTCGCTGACGTCATAGCCTTCGGCGAAGATGCCGCCGACCTTTCCGTCCGCCTCCAGGATCGGCTGGAAGACGAAATCCACCAGCCGCTCCTCGACCGGAGCGCCCGGCTCTCGCTGGAGGCCGATCGCCATCGACCGGCCCGTGAAAGGCTGGCCGCTGCGATAGACGTCGTCGAGCAGTTCGAAGAAGCCCTGCCCCTCCACTTCCGGAAGCGCCTCACGAACCGGCTTGCCGACCAGGTCGCGGTGCCCGACCAGCTGCAGGTAGGAGGCGTTCATCATCTCGAACACCAGATCCGGCCCGCGAAGCACCGCCATGAAGCCCGGAGCGCGGTCGAACAGCTGGCGAAGCCGCTCCGCCTCCCCGATCCGCTCGCGCTCGGCGAGTACGGTGGCCGTGGTCTCTGTGCAGATGCAGAACATGCCCGCGGGCCTGCCATCGTCGCCGCGCAGCGGGCTGTAGGAGAAGGTGAACCAGGTCTGCTCGGCATGGCCCTTTCGGGTCATGGTGAGCGGCAGATTCTCGAAATAGGTCGACTCGCCCGCGATCGCCCGGCGAACGAGAGGTTCGATATCGGACCAGATGTCCGCCCAGATATCCTCGAAGGCGAAACCGAGCGCGGCGGGATGCTTGTCTCCGAGCACGTCGGCATAGGCGTCGTTGTAGAGGAATCGAAGCTCCGGGCCCCAAGCCAGGAACATCGGGAATTTGGAGGACAGGAGGATCCCGGTGGCGGTCTTCAGCGCCTGCGGCCATGCGTGCGGCGGTCCCAGCGGGGAGGAAGCCCAGTCGTAACGGCGCATTCGCTCGCCCATCCCGCCCCCGTGGGCGAGGAAGGAGAGGCTTTCGGGACCGGCCGTGCCTCCGGGGTCGTTGAACGCCATCGATACTCCACGCTCGCCCCCCGGCCCGCGCGCCGGGTAACTAGCCCCGGGGGGCGGCTTGTGGAAGACCCCCGCGAGGGTCTATTTCGACAAGCGACGAGGAGAGAGTCGATGTTCACCGACATGAGGAACGGCACCGCGCAGGATTGGGCCCATATCGCCGCCGAGCACGGCAAGCACCAGAAGAGCGCCGCGGCCCGCCAGATCATGGACTCGCTCGCCCGCCTCGCGTCGATCGAGGTCGGCTTCGCGGCCGACCAGCTCACCCACTCGCTGATGGCCGGAACCCTCGCCCGCCGCTCCGGCGCCACGGACGAGGAGGTGGTGGCCGCGCTCTGCCACGATCTCGGCAAGCTCTTCTCGATCCCAAACCACGGGCCGATCGCGGCCGAGATGCTCAAGCCCTACGTCCGCGAGGAGATCTACAACGCCATCTACTGGCACCAGGAGTTCCAGGGCCGCTATTATTTCGAGCATCTCGGCAAGGATCCGGAGGGGCGGGAGCGGTTCAAGGGCGAAAGCTGGTACGCCTTCGCCGAGAAGCTGGTCGACGACTGGGACGCGCCCGCCTTCGACCCCGCTTTCGAGGTCGACCCGCTGGCGAGCTTCGAGCCGGAGGTGACGAGGGTGTTCTCGAACCCGCGGGCGATGGTGTGACGGTCCTTCGATACGGGCCTTCGCCATGCTCAGTCCCTACTCAGGATGAGCGGTTGGGATATCTCTCCAGCGCTCATCCTGAGTAGCCGTTGAGCTTGGCGAAACGGCGTATCGAAGGACGCCACGGAACCGCCGCGCCCGCGCCCGGTTACGGCCCACCATGGCAATCCAACCGATAGACTGGCCCGCGCTCAAGGACTGGAAGGACGTGCTCCTGCGCACCTGGAAGGAGGCGGGGGACGACAATGTCGGGCTGCTCGCCGCCGGAGTGGCCTTCTACCTCTTCCTCGCCTTCGTTCCTCTTCTCGCCTCGGCGGTGCTCACCTACGGCCTGGTCGCGGATCCGCAGACGGTCGCGGAGCATATCCAGACCCTGGCGCGGACCCTCCCCCGCGAGGCAGCCTCGATCATCGGCGACCAGCTTCAGGCCATCACCGGCAGCAAGAGCGGCTCCCACGGTCTCGGCCTGCTGCTCGCGATCGCGATCGCCCTCTACGGAGCGAGCAAGGGATCGGCGTCCATCGTCACCGCGCTCAACATCGCCTACGAGGTCAAGGAGAGCCGCGGCTTCATCAAGCGCACCCTGCTGGCGCTACTGATGACGGTGGGGCTGATGGTGATCGTGCTGCTGGGAGCCTCGGCCATCTCGGCGCTCGCCTTCATCGAGCATCTCCTCCCCTTCTCCTCGCCGATCGTCCACACCGTTCGCCAGATCCTGCTCTGGGCCCTCGCGGCGGCGGTGCTCGCGCTCGGCCTGGCCCTGGTCTACCGCTATGCGCCCGACCGTCCCGATGCGCCCTGGGCCTGGGTCACCCCGGGCTCGGCGGTCGCCACCCTGCTCTGGCTCCTCGCGAGCTTCGGCTTCGGCCTCTACGTCTCCAATTTCGGAAACTACAACGCCACCTACGGGTCGCTCGGCGGAGTCGTCGTCTTCCTCACCTGGCTCTATCTCAGCGCCTATATCGTGCTGATGGGCGGCGAGATGAACTCCGAGCTGGAGCGGCAGCAGGCGAAGGAGGCGGGGCTGGAGGCGAAGCCGGCGGCGGCGGCGCAGGCTGCGGAGCCGGTGGATACGGGTTCGTCCGAGCCGAAGGGCGATCCGGACCGCATCAGCTGGCCGATGGCGGCGGTGGGATTCGTGCTGGCGCGTACAGGCGAAGGCGCGCGCTAACGTCCTCCCGGCGAAAGCCGGGACCCGAGGCCGGAAAAGGCGCGGTGGGTCTCCCCGAGATCCCGGCTTTCGCCGGGATGACGCAGGCGGGTCGGCCTGCGCCACCCCTCCCTCCCGCCGCTAATCCAGCCGCATCGCCGTCGCGGCCAGGCTCTCCGCCTCGATCAGAAGCTGGTCGTCGACGGTGCCCTGCGGCATCCGTTCCCGGCCGATGATGGTCAGGACCGGCACCGCCATGGGGGAGACCCGGTCGAGGTCGACGTGGAGCATCGTGCCCTGCGCGCGGTCGAGCAGGCGCGCCAGCCGGCCGACGTCGGTCATCTTCTCGCGCGCATCGGCCCAGGCCGCCTTCAGGAGCAGATGGTCGGGCTCGTAGCGCCTCAGCACGTCGTAGATGAGGTCGGTGGAGAAGGTGACCTGCTTGCCCGTCTTGCGCTTGCCGGGATGGGCGCGCTCGACCAGGCCGCCGATGACGGCCACTTCCCGGAAGGCGCGCTTCAGGAGGTGCGAGCCTTCGACCCAGTCGACGAACTCCTTCTCGAGGATGTCGGCCGAGAAGAGCGCTCCGGGATCGGCGATCGGCTCCAGCCCGTAGCAGGCGAGCGCATAGTCGTTGGCGACGAAGCCGAGCGGCTTGAGCCCGGAGCTCTCCATGCGCCGGGTGATCAGCATCCCGAGCGACTGGTTCGCGTTCCATCCCTCGAAGCTGTAGGCGGCCATGTAATGGACGCCCTCGTGCGGGAAGGTCTCGACGAGCAGCTGATCGGGCGCCGGTATCGCCGAGCGAAATTCCTGGACGCTCAGCCAGTCGCGGACCGGATCGGGGAAGCGGGGCCACTGATCCCGGTCGAAGAGGAAGGTCCGCACCCGGTCGGCGAGGTTGGTGCTGATCGCGAGCCTTGCGCCCATATAGGTTGGGATCCGGGCCGATTTGGTCGTCGCCCGGACGATGAGGTCGATTCCGTCGATCCGCTCCACCTCCAGAACCAGGCCGGAAAAGAAGAAGGTGTCGCCGGGGCTCAGGGTCTCGGCGAAATTGTCCTCGACGGTGCCGAGCAGCCGTCCGCCCTTGAATCGCACGTAGTAGAGCGGCGTGTCGACGATGATGCCGGCATTCATTCGATGCTGCTGGATGAATCGCGGATGCGACACCCGCCAGGTGCCGTCCGGATCCCTGACGATCCGGCGGTAGCGGTCGTATGCCCGAAGCGAATAGCCGCCGCTCTCGATGAAGGCGAGGACGGCCTTGAACGCTTCCTCCTTGAGCCCCGCATAAGGCGCGGCGGAGCGCACCTCCTCGAGCAGGGCCTCCTCCCGGAAGGGGGCCGCGCAGGCGACGGCCATGATGTGCTGGGCGAGGACGTCGAGGGCGCCGGGCCGGAAGATCTCGGAGTCGAGCGCGCCCTCCTCGACCGAGTCGAGC
>DASVTA010000172.1:0-2941 GCA_036387815.1 Allosphingosinicella sp. | reverse complement strand
CTGCTTCCGGCGGATGAGGCCGCCAAATCCTCCGCTCCGCTGGCCGACCTGATCGGGCGCTACTGGGGCTCGGGCTTCGCGCATCTCATCGCCTTGTTCGCGGCGATCAGCGCGCTCGGCGCCCTCAACGGCTGGGTGTTCATCCAGGCGGAGGTGCCGCTGACGCTTGCCCGAAGCGGAGTCTTCCCGGCGGCCTTCGCCAGGCTGAACCGGGCGGGCACTCCGATCGTCGGCCATGCCCTCGGCTGCGTCCTCAGCTGCGCCCTGATCGCGACCAACCTGAGCCGCGGCATGGCCGCCTTGTTCGAGTTCATGATCCTGCTGGCGACGGCGGCGACGCTCGTGCTCTATCTGCTCGCGGCGCTATCGGCCCTGGTCCTGCGCCGCAGGGGCGTGCTTGGGGGGGCGCTGGTGGTGGCGACCGCCGCCGGGGGGACGCTGTTCGCGCTGTGGACCTTCTACGGGGCGGGGATCGAGGCCACCGGCTGGGGCCTTGCTCTGCTTCTCAGCGGAGTCCCGATCTATCTGCTCATGCGGCGAAACCTGTTGCGAAGCGGAAACGTTGAGGCAGCTTCTTCGACAGCCGAGGGATAAGAGCCGCATGGCGGAGCAGGTGACGGATAGCGCCCGGTTTTCGGAGCGGGAATGGCGCGAGAAGCTGACCGCGGAGCAATATCGGGTGCTGCGCGAGGCGGGTACCGAGCCGCCCTTCACCGGCCGCTACGTCGACAATCACGAGCCCGGGGAATATCGCTGCGCCGGCTGCGGCGAAACGCTGTTCGACAGCGGCTCGAAGTTCGACAGCGGCAGCGGCTGGCCGAGCTTCACCGAGCCCGCGGCGGCGGCGGTGAGCGAGCATGCCGACACGAGCCACGGAATGCGCCGGGTCGAGGTGCGCTGCGCCCGTTGCGACGGCCATCTCGGCCACCTGTTCCCCGACGGGCCGGAGCCGACCGGCCTGCGCTACTGCATCAACAGCGCGTCGCTCGATTTCAAGGCGAGGAAATAGGCCAGCGCCGGACCGGGAGCGAACCGTCACCCCGGCGGAAGCCGGGGCCTCGGAGAGACCCGCCGAGACTTCTTGTCGGGAGGTCCCGGCTTTCGCCGGGATGACGGGCGGGGCCTCTGCATCGCGCCTCCTCCGCTTCTCCCTCTGCCGCCGCTTGTCGCCCGACTTATCCGGCCCTAGGCTGCGCTTCCGATGGCCAGTGAAGCTTCCCCTCCGCGGTCCCGCCTTCGCCGGACGCTGATCACGACGCTCAAGATCGGGCTCTACAGCGGCCTCATCGCGCTCGTCGCCCTGGTCGTGGCGGTTGGAGTCGCGATGAGCTCGCTTCCAAGCTACGGCGAGCTCGTCAAGCGCGAGGATCTCGGCCAGATGATCCGGGTGCGGGCCGCCGACGGATCGGTGCTGGTCGCCCTT
This sequence comes from Allosphingosinicella sp., assembly GCA_036387815.1. Lineage (GTDB taxonomy): Bacteria > Pseudomonadota > Alphaproteobacteria > Sphingomonadales > Sphingomonadaceae > Allosphingosinicella. Next base: position 1,518 of record DASVTA010000172.1, on the reverse strand, counting down.
GGGCCAAGCTTCGGCGAATGGCTGAGCTACGAGCAGATACCCGACATCATGAAGGATGCGATGGTCGCGGTTGAGGACAAGCGCTTCCGCTCGCATCTCGGAGTCGATCCGATCGGCACCGCGCGCGCCTTCAAGGTCCGCTTCACCAAGGGCCGCTGGACCCAGGGCGGCTCGACCATCACCCAGCAGCTCGCCCGCAACATCTTCCTGACCAACAGCCGGACCTTCGGGCGCAAGGCCCGGGAGGGCGTCCTGGCGCTGGCGCTGGAGCGGCGCTTCTCGAAGGACCAGATCCTCGAGCTCTATCTGAACCGGGTCTATTTCGGCGGCGGCGCCTACGGCATCGACGCCGCCTCGCGGCGCTTCTTCGGCCATTCCGCCAAGACGCTGAGCCTCTCGGAGGCGGCGATCATCGCCGGCCTCGTCAAGGCGCCGTCCAACTATTCGCCGACGGCGGACATCGAGGCGGCCCGCGGCCGGGCCGAAGTGGTCATCCGGCTCATGCAGGAAAACGGGGACATCAGCCCGGCCGTGGCCGCCGCCGCCGAGCCGGCGGAAGTGCAGATGGCGCCGGCGCCCAAGCAGAACAGCGTCCGCTATTTCACCGACTGGGTGCTTCCCCAGCTCGACACGCTGATCGACGAGACGGTCGAGCCGATCGACGTGTGGACCACCCTCGATCCCAACATGCAGCGGCTCGGCGACCAGGTGATCAACGCCGCCACTCCGGCCGGCGCCCAGGGCGCCCTCGTCTCGCTCGACCGGGACGGGTCGATCCGGGCGATGATCGGCGGGCGCGACTACGTCCGCTCGCTCTACAACCGGGCCACACAGGCGACCCGGCAGCCCGGCTCCTCGTTCAAGCTGTTCGTCTATCTGGCCGCCATCGAAGCCGGGTACAGGCCGGACCAGATGGTGTCGGACGAACCGATCAAGATCAACGGCTGGAGCCCGCGCAACAACAATCGCGGCTTCGCCGGGCAGGTGACGGTCCGCCAGGCCTTCGCGCAGTCGATCAACACCGTCTCCGTCCGGCTCGCCCAGGAAGTCGGCTTCCGGACCGTCGCCGACATGGCTCAGCGGTTCGGGATCACCTCGCCCGTCGTCATTCATCCTTCGATGGCGCTCGGAAGCTCCGAGGTGCGGCTGCTCGACATGACCCGCGCCTTCGCTTCCGTCGCGGCGAAGGGCAATGCGGTCGTCCCCTACGGGATCAAGCGGGTCACCACGGTGGACGGACAGATATTGTACCAGCATCAGCCGGACGAGAACCGGGTGCTGGTGGCGCCCTGGGTGGCGGCGCAGATGACGGACCTGCTGCAGGCGGCGGTGATGACCGGGACGGGCGCCGGAGCGCGCATCGGCCGGCCCGTGGCGGGCAAGACGGGAACCACGACCTCGAACAAGGACGGCTGGTTTCTCGGTTTCTCGAGCGGCCTCACCACCGGCGTGTGGATGGGGCGGGACGACAACAAGGCGATCCCCGGCCTCCAGGGCGGCCGTGGGCCGGCCCGGGGC
>DASVTA010000171.1:0-5206 GCA_036387815.1 Allosphingosinicella sp. | reverse complement strand
AAGGCGAGCAGCAAGGCCACCGCCACCTTGAGAACGGCGCCCCGGTCCGCCGCGGCGCGCGACCTCAGCATCGCCGCCAGAAGCAGCGCACCGCCGGCGATCGCCGCCGATTTCCAGCCCATCTCGATCAGTAAGTCGTAGCTCATTGGTCGCGCTCCTTTGCCTCGTCGATCGCGCGTTGCAGCGCGTCGAGCTCTTCGGGCTTCAGCGATTGGGAAAGGCCCAGCAGGGCCGTCGCGGCGCTGGCCGCGGACCCGTCGAAAAAGGTTTTGACGAGCTGGCGAAGCGCGGTCTCCCGCACCTTCGCCGGCTGCGGCACGCTCCGGTAGACGTAGGTCTGGTCCTCGGCCCGGTGGCTGACCAGCCCCTTCGCCTCGAGCCGGGCGAGCATCGTCCTCACCGCGCTATGGCTGGGCGGATCCGCCATCGCCCGGCGCACGTCGGCGGCGGTCGCCTCGCCGGCGCTGCACAATATCTCGAATATCTCGCGCTCGCGGCGCGGCAGGCTTGCAATCATCACGACTCGGGACTCTCCTGCTACACCTGTAGGATGCCACAAATGTAGCAGGGTGCAAGTGCCGTTCGTCGAAAAATGGAGGCCGTTGGTCGAGCTTGTCCTCCCCACCCGCTCCGCGGATGGGGAGGATAACGGCTAGCGCGGCTTCCTGAACCGGTAGACGAAGCGGTCGGTCCGGCCCCGGATGGCGGGATCGAAGACGTTCTTCGAATGATCGTCCTCGCGCACCTTGAGCATATCGGACTGCGCCTCGAGCACGAAGCCGGCCCGCTCGAAATCGGCCCTCACCACCGCCGGGTCGATTCGGTGAAGCTTCTCCACCACCGCGCGCGTATCGCCGCCGGGCGCCGCGACATGGTCGATCACCGCCACGGTGCCGCCCGGCTTCATCGAGTCCCAGATCGCCTTGACGACCGTCGCCGGATCGATCCGCGGGAGGCCGAACTGGGCGCTTTCCCAATAAGCGTCGTGATAGACGAGATGGAGGAGCGCGAAGTCGAAGCTGTTCGGCGCGAGGGCGATGGCGGTGACCGGGCTCGAGTAGAAAGCGGCGTTGGGATTGCGCGCCTTGACGTCCTTCAAGGCCGCGGCCACCCGCTCGTTGCGGGCCAAGCCGGCCGGGTTCCAGCCGACGACATGCCCCTTCGGCCCCACCGCGCGGGCCGCGATGTCCGTATAATAGCCGGTGCCCGCGAAGTAATCGAGAACCCGGTCGCCCTTCTTCAGCCCCATGAACCGGAGCAGCTCGGCCGGCTTCCTCACCGCGTCCAGATCGGTGGAAGCCTTCGGACGCCCTGGCGCCGCAACCGCGGCGGCGGAGTCCGCGGCGGCCCTGGCCTGGGCGTAGGCGGCGGCGGGAATCGCCATCGCCACGGCCATCGTCAACAAAGCGCTCTTTCGCATCGACACTCCCCTTGCTTGATCAGGCCGCCGGCGCTCTTGCCGCCAGGCCCCGTTCGGTAACCCGCGCCTGCAGCGCCTCCATAGCCGCATGCGCCGAAAGCGCCGCCCCTTCCTGCCAGAACTGGAGATAGCTCAGATGCTCTCCTGCGAAGAAGATGGGGCCTTCCGGCCGGTAAAGCTCCGAGTATCGCGCCGGGCGCGGCTGCTCGAACCAGGCTTCGTTGTCCGGCCCCACCCCTTCCGACCAGCGCGTCAGGCCCCAGGAGACGGTCACCGGCCGTTTCAGCTCGTCCGCCTTTCCCGGATGCATCCGGCCGATCACCTCGCGGCTGATCCTGAAGCGCTCCTCGTGGCCGAGGGCGGTGAACTTCGCCGGATGATCCTCGCCGGTCCAGCCGGCGACGTAAGCGGCGACCAGCACGCCTTTGTCCCCGTGCCAGCCCCCCGAAGGGTAGAGCACGTTCTCGGACATGGCGTCGGTCCAGCCGACTCCGCCATAGACCCCCTCCTCTTCCCAGAAGCGGCGGGACTCGAAGGCGACCTTGACCGCGGGCACATAGGCGATGTCCTTCATCGCCGATCGCTTGGCCGCCGAGAAATCGTTCGGAATGCGCGCGAGCAGGTTCACCGGCAGGGTGCAGATGCAATAATCCGCCTCCGTCACTCCGCCCCGGCCGTGCTCGATCCGGACCCGCTCGCCGCTTCGCCGGATCGCCGTCACCTCGGTCCGAAGCCTGACGGCGGGCCTCACCTGTTGGTAGAGCGCGTGGGCGATCCGGTCCATTCCGCCGACCGGCTGGAACATCGGCGCCTGCTGGTCGAATATCTCCTCGAACAGCAAGGGCAGGATCCAGCCCCGTTCGTTCATTATGTCTTCGAGCTTCATCGGCGGCACCGTCGCCCCCGCCTGCCCATAAGCGCCCGGAAGAACGGAATAGCCGGAGCGGCCGTCGCCTCTATATTCGCCGTCGGGACGCGAAAGGCCGCCATAGGCGCCGAGGAACCCGCGCATGACGCTCTTGTCGACGGCGCCGAGCTCCTCGTCGAGCGCGCCCTTCCTCACCGCCTTCGAAAGCAATTCCGAGATCCGTCCGCGCACGTCGTTCACAGCCTGACGGTTGTCGACGATCCGCCCGCCGAAATCCCATTTCGCCGCCCGGTTGGAGTTCACCATCACCTCGAGCGGCACTCCAAGCGTCTTCGCGTAGCCGAGAATGACGTGGTGCGAGGCCGGAATGCGGGCGGCGCCGGCATTCAGGTAGAGCCCCTTCGAGAAGCCGCAAAGCTGGTCGGCGCGGCCCATCTGCTCGATCCGGTCGCCGCCGCGCACCGTCCACACCCGTCCGCCGATCCGGTCCCGAGCCTCAATCACCGTGACGTCCCAGCCGGAGCGCCGAAGCTCGTAGGCCGCGACCAGGCCGGCGATGCCGGCGCCCAGGATGACGACGGAGCGCCTTCCCCGCGGCGCGGGCGGGAGCTCGAATGGCCTGGCGGCGGCGGGGGGCGCGTTGAGCAGGCCCATCGCCTGCATGCCGAGATAGACGGCGCCCGCCCCTCCGGCGAGGCCGAGCCGCTCGAGAAGCTGCCGTCTGGTCATCCTCATCCCACCTCTCCCGTCCTCGCTTCGGGGCTGAGCCTGCCCTTCGATACGCGGCTTCGCCAGGCTCAGCCGCTACTCAGGGTGAGCGGATCCCAACCCGGCCGCTCATGCCCGGCAGGCATCGAGCGGAGTCGAAATCCCGTATCGAAGCACGCTCAGCGGCTACCCAGGACGAGCGGTGGCTCGATCATTTGCCCTTGGCCTTCGCCGCCGTGGCCTCGATCTCCACCAGCCAGCCGGGATCGACCAGCCCCGACGCCTGAAGCGTCGATCGCGCCGGCTTGTTCGGCTGCGCGGCCGTCCCGAAAAACTCCCGATAGGCGGTCATCATCCCGGCGAAATCCATCCGCTCCTGCCCCGGCGGAGCGATCAGGAACACGCGCATCATGACGATGTCGCCGAGGCCCATATCGTGCTGCTTGAGCTGCGCCTCGATCTTGCGGAGCACGGAGCGGGTCTGGGCCGCCGTATCGCCGTAGCGCTGGATCGACCCGGCCGGCGCGGAAGGGTCGATCGGGTCGGGAACCGAGCCGCTGATGTAGACGATCCGGCTCCCCGCCGGCACTTCGGTGGAAGAGGCGATCGGCGATTGGTATGGGCCGAGGCGCCTTACTTCCTTCGCCTCGCCCGCCGAAGCGAGGAGCAGCGCCCCCGCCAGGATCGCCAGAACGCGCATGTCGCCACCCCCCTGAAGTTCCAGGTTAGACTAGCTCAGGCGTGGGCCCGCGTCACGCCGTACTGCGACGAAGGCGGCGTCCCGGATGACGAAGCCTCCCGGATCCGGCTCGAGGCCGCCGCCGGGTGGCCGATCGCGGCACCGGAAGAGCCGCCTATCCGCTCGTGCCGCTCGCAAGCCTTTTCCGGCCGCCCGGAAGCGCCTGCAACGCCGCCGCGAGCTGTCGCTCGAGGGCCGACAATCGCCTCTCCTGCTCCTCTCCCTGCCGCCGGACCTGCGCTTCTCGGGCGTCCCTCAACAGGACGATCTGCACCGCCCGGGCGACCGGATCCGCGACCTCCGCAAGCGCTTCCTGCTCGTCCCTGCCGTAGAAGCTCCCGTCCGGACGAGGGCCCAGCAGCAGCCACCCGACCAGTTGCGCTCCGTGCCGAACGCGAAGCGGCACCCGGGCCGGAAAGACCGGGTCGCCGTAATTGCAGACGACTCGCTCGGCCGAGCCGTCGAGCGCGTTCCCGTCCCGCCACGCCGCCGCCTCCTGCTCCGTCATCCCTCGAACCGCGCCGACCCGGTCGCCCACCAGCACCGCGGCCCGGGAGGTGCGCACCCCGGCGGCGACCCGGTCGAGCACCTCCTGGGTCAGCTCCGTCAGGGTCGCGGTTTCGCGCAGGTCCTCGACGCATTCGGGCAGATGGCGTTTCAGGTGCAGCAGGGCTTTCTGGAACCGGCGCTCCGCCCAGCGATGTACCCGGTTGTGGAGCGGCGTGATCAGGACCACCGCGAGGCCGGCGCCGCCCGCTCCCGCAAGCGCGCCGGCGTCGCCGCCGAACCCGGTCTCGAACGCCCATTCCATGCCCTTGCTGCTTGCCGCGAAGGTCGCGCCGAGCAGCAGGGTGAGGACCGCATAGCCCGTCGACCGGCTGATCACCGTCTCCGCGTCGTAGAGGCGGTAGCGGAGCAGTGCGACGAGGATTCCCGTGATCATCAGGATCGTCGACATATGCTGGGCGATCTCGGCACCGATCAGCGCCCAGATCCGCCAGGATTCGGTCGTCGCGGCGGAGGCGCCCACCAGCAGGGCGAGCCAGATGATGCTCGCCCCGATCGAAGTCGCGAAGCCGAAGAAGGCCCAGCGCAGCTGCTGCCGTTCGACGCTGGGCGAAAGCCGCCGGTAGCGGAGGCCGAGATGGACCACGGCGACGACGACGATGGCCACCGCAGCCATGCCCTGGACGGTGGCGAGAGCCGTGTTCGCGGGAGGCAAGAGGACGAGCAGGGCGTAGAGCAGGATCGCGGCCAGCGGCCACCGGGGCCTGAGCCGCCCGGCCGGGAAGGTGAACATGACGATCACGAAGCCGATGCCCGCGACCACGGCCAGCCTGGACCACAGGGCCTGCTGCCCGAAGAAGGTGAAGAGCGACCGCCCCGGCTCCCCGACCACGACTCCGATCAGCAGGGTCAGCGAAAGCAGCGAGGCGATGGGGTCGCCGGCGGCCTTGCGGTAGAGCAGGAA
>DASVTA010000170.1:0-4870 GCA_036387815.1 Allosphingosinicella sp. | reverse complement strand
GCTTCACCACCGTGCGGAATGTCGGCTCCAATTCCTACAATGACGTCGGCCTCAAGCAGGCGATCGAGGGCGGCTACGCCACCGGCCCGCGCATCGTCCCGGCCGCCCATGCGCTGAGCGCCACCGGCGGCCATTGCGACCAGACCTACCTGCCGCCCTCCTATGCCGCGCGCGGCAAGGCGGTGGGCGACGGGCCGCAGGAGCTGAAGCAGCGGGTCCGCGAGCAGCGTAAGTACGGCGCGGAAGTGATCAAGGTTTGCGCAACGGGCGGCGTATTCTCCCGCAACACCGAGCCCGGCCAGCAGCAGCTTTCCGAGGACGAGCTGCGCGCGGCAAGGCGGTGGGCGACGGCCCCCAGGAGCTTCGGACCCGGGTCCGCGAGCAGAGGAAATATGGCGCCGAGGTGATCAAGGTCTGCGCCACCGGCGGAGTCTTCTCGCGCAACACCGAGCCGGGCCAGCAGCAGCTTTCCGAGGACGAGTTGCGGGCCATTGCCGACGAGGCGCACCAATGGGGGCTGAAGGTCGCCGCCCACGCCCATGGCGCGGCCGGGATCAAGGCGTCGATCCGCGCCGGGATCGACACGATCGAGCATGCGAGCCTGATCGACGCCGAGGGCATCCGGCTGGCCAGGGAGCGCGGCACCTGGCTGGCGATGGACATCTTCAACACCGAATATACCCAGTCCGAGGGGGCGAAGAACGGAGTGCTGGAGGACAATCTCCGGAAGGATCGCGAGATCGCCCAGCTCCAGCGCGACAATTTCCGAGCCGCTCACCGGGCGGGCGTGAAGATGGTGTTCGCAACCGACGCCGGAGTGATGCCGCACGGGAGCGCCGGCGGCCAGTTCCGGTGGATGGTCCAGTACGGGATGAGCCCGATGGAGGCGATCCAGGCGGCGACCCGCAATGCGGCGCAGGCGCTGGGGCGGGAAAAGGACGTCGGGGCGATTGCGGTGGGGCGCTATGGAGACATGATCGCGGTGGACGGCGATCCGCTGGCGGACGTCCGCCAGCTCGAGGATGTGGACGTCGTGATCAAGGGCGGCGAGGTGGTGAAGGAGTAACTGCCTCCCCATCGGGAGGATGGGGAGGGGGACCACCCGCAGGGTGGTGGAGGGGTCCTTCGATACGGGCCTTCGCCAGGCTCAGTCCCTGCTCAGGATGAGCGGCTGGGATTTTCACTCCGCTCATCCTGAGTAGCCGGTGAGCTTGTCGAACCGGCGTATCGAAGGACCCCCCACCATGCTTCGCATGGTCCCCCTCCCCATGCTGACGCATGGGGTGGCAAGTGGCGGCAGCGTAGCGACTATTTCTCGGGCGTGAAGGAACGAGGCCGTCTGCCCGCGGGTTCGCCAGGGACATTCCCCCGGAGCCTCCGCCATGTTCATGCACAACAAGAAGCTGCAATATACGGTTCGAGTCGCCGAGCCCAACCCGACCCTGGGCACCTTCATGCTCGAGCAGTTCGGAGGCCCTGACGGCGAGCTCGCCGCCGCCATGCGCTACTTCACCCAGGGCCTCGCGGAGGAGGATCCCGGCCGCAAGGACATGCTTCTCGACATCGCGACCGAGGAGCTGTCCCACCTCGAGATCATCGGCTCGATCGTGGCCATGCTGAACAAGGGCGCCAAGGGCAAGATGTCCGAAGGCACGATGAGCGAGGCCGAGCTCTACATGGACCTCGCCAAGTCCGGCGCGAGCACGCCGACCCAGCAGATCGTCTTCGGCGGCGGTCCCTCGCTGACCAATTCCGCCGGGATCCCGTTCAGCGGCGCCTATGTCGACTCGCGCGGCGAACCCACCGTGGACCTGCGCTCGAACATCGCCGCCGAGGCCCGGGCCAAGATCGTCTACGAGCGGCTGATCAACATCACCGACGATCCCGGGATCAAGGACGCCCTCACCTTCCTGATGACCCGCGAGATCGCCCACCAGAAATCGTTCGAGAAGGCGCTCTACGCGATCGAGGAGAATTTCCCGACCGGCAAGCTTCCGGGCCACCCCGATTATTCCAGCCTCTACGTCAACGCCTCGCAGGGCGACGGCGACCTCGAGGGGCCCTGGAACAGCGGCCCCGAATGGGACCGGCTCGACGACGTGACGAGCGCGATCCCGCTCGGCGGCGGCGACGGGCTCGCCTCGGTCAAGGGCCTGAGCGCCCGCGAGAAGAAGGACCTCAAGGCGACGGCGGTGAGGACCGTCTCCGACCCCACCCGAAACCCGACCACCGGAACCGATCTCGGCGCCGGTCCGGGCGCGGGGCGGACAAAGGACCTCGACGCCGACGTGGAGTGAGACGTAGAGGGGGCGCGGCCGGCGACCGCCGCGCCTCCGCAGAACCGCTCGTCCGCACCGCCACAGGAATGCACTGATCAACTCGCTCGTCCTCACCGGCTTTCTCGGCAGTCTCGCCGCGGGCCTCGCAACGGTCCTCGGCGCCCTCCCGCTCTACGTGACGGGCAAGCCGAGCGCTCGGGCGGAGCGGGCCTTCCTCGGCTTCGCGGCGGGGGTGATGCTCGCCGCCTCCTTCTTCTCCCTCATCATTCCGGGAATCGAGCAGGCGCAGTCGACTGGCCTCGGACGAAGCGCCGCGGCGGCGACCGTCATTGCCGCAATGCTGATCGGCGCGGCCTTCGTCGGGCTCATCAATCGCTCAGTCCCCGCCCTGGGCGGGATCGGTCTCACCCCCAACGAAGGGGTCAGCGAGGCGGCGCATCGCCGCATCTGGCTGTTCGTGGCGGCGATCACGCTCCACAATTTCCCCGAAGGCCTCGCCGTCGGCGTGAGCTTCGGGACCGGGGACTTGAAGGCGGGCTATGCCACCGCTTTGGGCATCGGGCTCCAGAACATCCCCGAAGGCCTTACCGTCGCGGCCGCCTTGATGACCATCGGCTATTCGAGGGGCCGGGCGGTGCTTGGAGCTTTGGCCTCCGGGCTGGTCGAGCCGGTGGGCGGGTTCATCGGGGTCGCGACGGTGGCCGCGGTGGCAAGCCTGCTCCCCTGGGCGCTCGGCTTCGCGGCCGGAGCGATGATCTACGTCGTCTCCTCGGAGATCATTCCCGATACTCACCGCAAAGGCGGGGGCGGCATCGCCACCACCGGCCTCATGATCGGCCTCGCGGCGATGATGTTCCTCGACATCAGCCTGGGGTGACCGGGGGGGGGGACGGTCACTGGCGACTGTCCCCGAGGCGGGAACGGGAGGCGGGCTTTGCGGTTCACAGCGGCAGGCAGCGCAAGGAGCGAGAGCGAGATGAAGGGTTATTGCGAAGACATCGAGAAGGCGACCGTCGCCAACGCGGATTTCCGGCGGGTCCTCTACACCGGCAAGAACCTCCAGCTGGTGCTGATGACCCTCCCGCCCGGCTGCGACATCGGCGAAGAGGTGCACGAGGACCGCGACCAGTTCTTCCGGATCGAGGAGGGCCGCGGGATCGTCTATATCGACGGCGCCCCCAACCGGGTGGAGGACGATTTCGCGGTGATCGTGCCCGCCGGCGCGCGCCACAACGTCGTCAACGACGGCGAGGAGCCGCTCCGGCTCTACACGATCTACGGCCCGCCCGAGCATAAGGACAAGGTCGTCCACAAGACGAAGGACGACGCCGAGCGCGACCACGAAAACGACCATTGGGACGGCGAGACGAGCGAATGACCGGAATGGGGACAGTGACTTGGGACAGTCGCTAGTGACTGTCCCCTTTTCCGCGGCGCCGTTCCGCTCGGGAGGGGCGCCATGACCTATTGCGTCGGGCTTCTGCTGGAGGCCGGGCTGGTGATGATCGCCGACACCCGGACCAATGCCGGGGTCGACAATTTCTCTTCCTACCGAAAGCTCCACGTCCTCGCGGACCGGCCGGATCGGCGGATCTTCCTGTGCACCTCGGGAAGCCTTTCGATGTCGCAATCGGTGATCGGCCAGCTCACCGACTCGCTTCCGGCGCCGGTGGGGGACGACCAGGCCCTCACCGTCGCGACCGCGCCTTCGATGTTCCGGATCGCCCAGCTGGTCGGCGAGGCCGTTCAGAGCGTCAACCGGAGCGTCGGTTCGGTCCTGGCCGAGGCCCATATCCCGAGCTCGGTGTCGCTCCTGCTCGGCGGACGGATCGGCGCCGGGCCGCCTTCGCTCTACCTCGTCTACGGGGCCGGAAATTTCATCCATTGCTCTCCGGAATCGCCGTTCCTTCAGATCGGCGAGACGAAATACGGAAAGCCGATCCTCGACCGCGGAGTGCGTTTCGCGACTCCGCTCGGCGAGGCGGTGAAGGTGGCGCTGCTTTCGTTCGACAGCGCGATGCGCTCGAACCTCGGAGTCGCCCGGCCGCTGGACCTGATCGTCATGCCGGCCGATCCGGAGCGCCCGGTCGCGGCCCGCCGGATCGAGGCCGACGATCCCTATTTCAACCAATTGTCGCTGCGCTGGGCGGCGCTTCTCCACGAGGCGGCCGCTCAGATCCCGGACCCGCCCTGGGTGGAAGCCTAGACCCTTCCCGCCTTTGCGGGAGCCTCGGGCGAAAGAAGGCGGAAGCGGCAAGCCGCCTCCGCCCCCCCCGGTCGCGTACCAGGAGGCCCTTATGGCGGCCAAGGCTTGAGAAAGGGTTAGCCGGCCGCGCGGCAGTCCAGGCGGCCGAAGTGGACGAAGTGGAACGGCGCGAGTCGGCGAGCCCTCGTGCACCGCGGTTCCAGCCCGCCCCTTCCCTCGCTTTCCGACGATTCCCCAGTTGCTTTCAGAGAGGGAAAGCTTTCGCCGACAATCGCCGGACCACGCCCGGGATCGCCATTCTTCGCCACGAATCGCCACGAATGTGGAGGAAAGTGGAGAGCCCGGCCACGCCGATCCGCCGGAGCCGCTCGGCCCTCCTGAAAGG
>DASVTA010000169.1:0-7377 GCA_036387815.1 Allosphingosinicella sp. | reverse complement strand
TCGCCGCACTCTCCGCTTCCGGCCTGCTCGCCGTCGGGCTGACCAGCGTCGCCCTGCTCAAGGCCTGGCACGGCTGGCTGGAGCTGAGGCGGATCGCGCTCGGCGCGCGGGGCGGCGGCAAGGCGGCGGCCCAGCGGCCCGAGCTCGCCGACCTCAGGGCGCGGGTGCGCAAGCTGGAGGCGATCGCGGAGGGAGGCGAGGGCTAGTTCCTCCCCGAGCAAGCTCGGGGAGGAAACGAGAACCGCGCTTTGCCTCCTCCTCTCCGCTCTGGTAGCGGCCCCCGATGCCCTCCCCTTCCCTCGCCGACGTCCGCGACGATTACGAGCTGCTCGAGCCGGACGACCGCTACCGGCTGCTGATCGATCTCGGCCGGGCGCTCGAGCCGATGCCCGACGCGCTCAAGACCGATGCGACGCTGGTGCGCGGCTGCTCCGCCTCGGTCTGGCTCTATCCGGTGCCCGGGGACGGCCGGCGGCTCCACTTCCTGGCGGACAGCAACGCGGCGATCACCAAGGGCATCGTCGCCCTGGTCCTGCTCGCCGTCCAGGACCTTGCGCCCGAAGAGATACTCGCAACCGACATCGAAGGCGCGCTCGAGCCGTTCGACCTCAGGAACCAGCTCAGCTCCAACCGCACCCAGGGCATTCCCAACATGATCGCCCTCGTCCGCGAGACGGCGAGGCGGCTGGCGGCATGAGCCTTGCCGGCACCGCCGGCGGCGGCTTCGACCCGCTGCTCTTCACCAAGTTCGCCCGCAAGGTCGGCCATGGCGGAGCGCTCGGCATCCTCTATGTCGGCCATGGCGAGGATTGGGTGGAGCTCGGCCTCGACTGGCAGGAGAAGCTGGTCGGCGTGCCGGAGACGGGCGTCCTCGCCTCGGGCCCGATCATCAGCCTGATGGACATGGCGGCGAGCATGGCGATCTGGGTCAAGCTCGGCCGCTTCCGCCCGCAGGCGACGCTCGACATGCGGGTGGATTATCTGCGCCCCGCCGTGCCGGGGAAGCGGATTTTCGGGCGCGGCGAATGCTTCGGAACGACGAAGAGCATCGGCTTCGTCCGCGGCATGGCGCATGACGGCGATGCGGAAGACCCGGTGGCGCATGTAACGGGCACGTTCATGTTCACCGACTGAACCGGTGCCGGGAACCGATCTTCCACGGACCGGGAGCGGGGCGGGACGAAGCCCGAAGCCGCCGCGGCGCTATCGCCCCGCTCCAGGAAATCAACGACTTAGAAATTGGTGCCTGGCACCGATTTCAGGTGCCTGGCACCGATTTCAGGCACCAGAGTCGCGGCGAGAACCATGAGGGGCGGTTGAGGCAGATGACGAGCGACGCCAGCGACGAGATATGGACCGAGCGCCGCGAAGGGTGGAAGCCGGGGGCCGGCGACGCGCGCGACGCCGCGGCCGTCGACTACGGAAGGATCGTCCACTCGGCCTCGTTCCGGCGGCTCCAGGGCAAGACTCAGATCCTCAACCTGGGCGACAGCGACTTCTACAGGAACCGCCTCACCCACTCGATCGAGGTCGCCCAGGTCGCCGGCGGGATCGCGCGGCAGCTGCAGAAAGGCTTCGGCGACCACCCGGCCGCGCCGTGGATCCCCGACCTGACGATGATCCAAGCGATCGGCGCGACCCACGATCTGGGGCACCCCCCCTTCGGCCATGGGGGCGAGGTCGCGCTCAATTACGCCATGCGAGAGGAGGGAGGGTTCGAGGGCAATGGGCAGACGCTTCGGATCCTGACCCGGCTGGAGACCTTCTCCGACAGCAATGGAGCCAATCTGTCGCGACGATCGCTGCTTGGAGTTCTAAAATACCCCGCGCCGCTGAGCGCCGTTCGAAGCAGCGCCAGGAAGCTTCAGCCCAGGCTGTTGAAGACTTCGGTCGTGCCCCTGATCGACCGGGACGCGTGCCGTCCGCCGAAATGCTATCTGGACTCGGAGAAGGAGGTGGTCGACTGGCTGCTCGATCCCCTGCCCACCGCCGACCGGGACCTGTTCACGGCCTGGGATCCGGTCGAAGGCAAGCATGGCGCAACGCGGCACAAGACTTTCGACTGCAGCATAATGGATCTCGCCGACGACATCGCGTTCGGAGTCCATGACTTGGAGGATGCGCTGGCGATGGGCCTGATGGGGCCCGACGACATCATCTCGATGATCCCGGAGGAGACCTGCGGGAGCTTCCTCGAATACCTTCAGAGCCGGGAGGATTTCGGGAACAACGTCTATGACGGCTTCGTCCGGGTGCTCACGGGCGACCAGAGGACTCGAAAGCGGAACATCGGCCGTATGGTCGCCCACCTCATCACGTCGGTGCAGGTCCGGACGGTCGACGCCTTCGACACGCCGCTGATGCGATACCGGGTGGATCTGCCGGAGCGCCAGGGGACCTTCCTGGACGCGCTGAAGAAGGCGGTGAAGGAGAAGGTGATCAGGAGCGCCGCCGTCCAGACCCTCCAGTTCAAGGGCCAGAACATGGTCGTGGCGGTGTTCGAGGCGCTGGCGACGGATCCGAAGTCGCTGCTGCCGGAGAGCACTCGAGCCCGCCACGCCGCTTCGAGCGATCCGATGCGCGTGATCTGCGACCATGTCGCCGGAATGACGGACGGTTTCCTGCTCAGCACCTATGAGCGCCTGTTCAGCCCCCGGATGGGCTCGGTCTTCGACCGCATGTAGCGGCGCGGACCAGCGTCGTCCCGGCGGAGGCCGGGATCCCGGGGAGCCCCGCCGAGACTTCTCGCCCCGAGGTCCCGGCTTTCGCCGGGATGACGGGCGGGGCTTGGGTGCGGGAAAATGTATACTGTCCCCGTTTTTCCGGGGACGCTCCAGTTCGTCATCCCGGCGGAAGCCGGGATCCCGGGGAGACCCGCCGAGACTTCTCGTCCCGAGGTCCCGGCTTTCGCCGGGATGATGGGTCGGGGGCTTGGAAGCGCCGCCCGGCGCCGATCACGGCTCCGGGAATCAACAACTTGGAAATTGGTGCCTGGCACCATTTTCCGAATTGGTGCCTGGCACCATTTTCCGCCATTTTCCGGTCGTCAGCGCGGCGGAAGGCCGGCCTTGCGTTCCTCCGCCTTTCGAAGCACCTCGTAGGCGGCCTGGACGGCCTGGAAGCGGGTGGCGGCTTCCTTGTCGCCGGGAGTCGTGTCCGGGTGGTTCGCCTTGGCGAGGCGGCGGTAGGCGGTCTTGATCTCTTCGAAAGGCGGGTCGGGGTCCTCGATCTCGAGCATTTCGAGCGCGCGCATCTCGTCGCGGCTGCGGCTGCCGTCGCCGGGGCCGCCCCAGCCATAATGGTTCGCCTGCTTGTAGCCGTCGGCGCCGCGCCGCTCGTCCGCCTCCCGGGCGGCGGCGTCCTCGGCGGTCAGGCCTTCGAAATAATTCCAGTTGCGATTGTATTCGGCCGCATGGGCCTCGCAGAAATACCAGCGGTCGGGGCTGTGCGGCGACTTGGGCGCCGGGCGGTCTCCCGCCTGGGTGCACCCTTCGCGGTCGCAGAGGCGCACGCGCACCGCCTCGCGCTCGGCTCCATAGGCGCGCCAGCGCGGAAATCCCCAGTCGTTGGAGCGGGTCGATCGAGCCATTGTCGCTTCTAATCCAAACCTGAGGGAAAAGTGCCAGAGGATCTATAAGCCGGGTTCTGTCCTCCGCCTACGCCAAAGGCTTCGGCGGATGTGCGGCCATTCGTCTGGGAGGCGGATCGCTCCGCCCCTCAAGCAACCAACCCGGACGGCAAGGGCGGAACGAGCCCCCGGGATTTCCCCAAAAAGTATTCCTCTTCGAGGTGGCCCCACGCCATCCCTATTCGGTCTTGCTCCCGGTGGGGTTTGCCGTGCCGGCCGCCGTTGCCGGGGCCGCGGTGGGCTCTTACCCCACCCTTTCACTGTCACGCCTCCGAAGATCTGGGCCGAAGCCTGGCGCGACCTGCTTTCTGTGGCACTTTCCCTGGGGTCGCCCCCGCCGGACGTTATCCGGCACCGTCGTTCCGCGGAGCCCGGACTTTCCTCCCGCCTACGCCTTCGGCTTCGGCGGATAAACCCTGGGGCTTGTCCGCCGTAGCCTTGGCGAAGGCGGGCGGCCGCCCGATCCTCTGACGGGCGCTACTTAGGCGGTGCGCTCCGGCTATCCAAGAGCAAACCGAGCAGGATCGCCCTCGTCTCGCCGTCGATGATCCCGTCGATATGCTCCGGGCGAAAGCGGCGCTGGAAGGCCATGACCGCGTCTTTGGGCTTGTGGACGTCGTAGCCGTAGCGTTCGAGCGCGAGGAGGAAGCCGCCGTCGGTCCAGTGCGGGTCCATCAGATTCTTCGTCGGGCGGGGCATCGCCAGGCCGAGGCGGGCAAGCCGCGCCCAGTCGAACAGCTCGCCCGGATCCTGCTTTCGCGCCGGAGCGATGTCGGAATGGCCGACGACGTAAGGCGGGCGGATCCGGTGGCGGGCGACAATGTCGGCGACCAGCGGGACGAGCGCCTCCATCTGCGGCTCCGGGAAGTGCCGGTAGCCGAATTCGTGGCCGGGATTGACGATCTCGATGCCGATGCTGGCGGAATTGACGTCGACGACTCCGCGCCAGAAGCCGCGGCCGGCGTGCCAGGCGCGCTTGTCCTCATCCACCAATCGGACGATCCCGCCTTCCTCGGTCACGAGGTAATGCGCCGAGACCTTCGCCTCCGGGTCCCTCAGGCGGGCGATCGCCGAAGGCCCGTCCTCCATTCCGGTATAATGGAGGACCAGCATCGAGACGGGCAGAGCGCGCTCGTCGAAATTGGGCGAGGGGGCGTCGACGATGCCGTCCATCAATTCTTTCCGCTCCAAAATCGCCGCTGCGTCAAGAGGCGGCCCATTGCGCGTCATCCCGGCGGAAGCCGGGACCTCGGGGAGACCCGCCGAGACTTCTTGTCCCGAGGTCCCGGCTTTCGCCGGGATGACGGTCTTTCAGCCGGCGGCGCGGCGGCGCTCGGTTTCAGCGCCGGAGCGCAGGTAGAGGCCGCGGCATTCGGGATCGGAGGCGAAGGCGTCGGTCTGGCCGATCACCGTCTCTCCAGCGCCCAGCATCAGGGCCGAATCCGGAGCGGCGGCGGCGGCGAGGCGGGCGAAGGCGGCGCGGCGAACCTCCGGCGAGAAATAGAGGAGGACGTTGCGGCACAGGATGATGTCGAACCTGGGGGCGGGCGGCGCGTGCGCGACGAGGCTTGCCACCTCGAAGCGCACGGCGCGCCGCAGGTCGGGCGAGATCCGCCAGGCCGCGCCGGGGAGCTCCTCGAACCAGCGCATCATCTGCACCACGGCGAGGCCGCGCTGCACTTCGAACTGCGAATAGACCCCGCTCTTCGCCTGATCGACGGCGGAGCGGGAGACGTCGGTGCCGACGATGTCGATCGTCCAGCCGCTCCAGCGCGCCTTCTGCTCGGCGAAGTGCAGGGCGATCGAATAGGCTTCCTGGCCGGTGGAGCAGCCCGCGCACCAGATCGCTATCCTTCGCTCGCGGCGCCGGCTTTCCTCGAGCCGGCGCAGGGCGGGCCCCAGCAGCAGCTCGAACGACTGGCGATCGCGGAAGAAGAAGGTCTCGTTGTTGAGCAGCGCCTCGACGACGGCGTCGGCGAGCGCTTCGTCGGAGCGGGCGACGAGGGCCGCGACCAGCCCGTCGAGCGAGCCGATGGAGCGCTCGCGCATCAGCGGCCGAAGGGCGGTCTCGATCCGCCAGCGCCGGCTCATCGTCAGCTGCTGGCCGGTGCGGGCTTCGAGCAGGCCGGCGAGGATCCGGCTGGAGGCGTCGCTCACCTGCACGAGGAGGGCTCCACGCGGGCCGCGATCTCGGCCGCGAGGCCGGCGGGGGGAAGGACGGCGCAGGCGAGGCCGGCCTCGACGACGACCCGGGGCATCCCCCAGACCGCGCAGCTCTGCCGGTCCTGGGCGATCATCGAGCCGCCGCGGGCGACGATCTCGAGGCTTCCGGCGAGCCCGTCGCGCCCCATTCCGCTCAGCATCACGCCGAGGGCGGAGCGGCCGTAAGCGCCGGCGACGGAGTCGAGCATGACGTCGACCGAGGGCAGGCAGCCGATTTTGGCGGCGCTCCGGTCGAGCCGGACGAAGACCTTCGCGCCTTTGCGCTCGAGCCGGATGTGGGCGTCGCCGGGCGCCAGTATCACTTCCTCGGCGCGAAGCTCCAACCCGTCCTCGGCGATCCGGGTGACCCGGCCGGAAGCGGCCTCCACCTGCCTCGCGAAGAAGGGAAGGAAGGCGGCGGGGAGATGCTGGGTGATGAGGATGGGCGCTCCGATCCTCGGCGGAAGGGCGCCGAGCAGCGCCGTCACCGCTCCTAGCCCGCCGGTCGACGCGCCGACGGCGAGGCAGCCGAGCTTCGACTTGCCCTCGGCGGCGGGAGCGGAAGCTTCCGGCTCGGAGCGGCGGCGGCCCATCCGCCGCAGGCGATCGGCGAGGATTTCGGAGAAGCGGCCGCCGGAGGCCTGGGCGCCCGGCTTGGGGAGCGTTTCGGCGGCGCCGGGGGCGAGGGCCTCGACCGCCGCCGCGGCTTGTGCGTCGCAAAAGGCCGAGACGATGAGGACCCGGGCGCCGCGGCCGATCCGGACGATCTCCGGAAGCGCCTGAAGGCCGCTCTCGCCGGGCATCTCGACGTCGAGAAGGACGATGTCGACGCGGGTGGCCGGAAGCAGCCGGAGCGCTTCGCCGGCATCGGCGGCGGTGGCGACGATCTCGAATTCGGGAAAGGCGGCGAGCATCCGGATGAGAACCGCCCTCGCCACCTGCGAATCGTCGACGATCATCAGCCTCAAGGGAGGCTCGGACGAAGCGGTCTCCCCCGCCGCCCGGGCGGCGGTCCGGTTCACGCGACTCCGACGATCTGCAGCTTGCTCTCGAGCGTCTCGCGGTCGAACGGCTTCATCACATATTCGTCGGCGCCCGCGTCGATCGCGGCCCGGATATGGGCGGCGTCGTTCTCGGTGGTGCAGAAGACGACCTTCGGCTGGGGCTCGACATTCCTCTGGCGAAGGATCCGGAGGAACTCCATTCCGCCCATCACCGGCATGTTCCAGTCGAGAAGGACGACGTCGGGCATGCGGGTTTCGCAGCGAGTCAGCGCTTCGCGCCCGTCCTCGGCCTCGTCGACCGAAAAGTCGAGGGTCTCGAGGATATGGCGGGCGACCTTGCGGATCACCTTCGAATCATCGACGACAAGACAGCTCTTCATGCTTGCTCTCGCTCTACCCGGCGGCTGCAATCTAGCCGCAATAAGTTAATCACCGCCTTAGAGGCCGATGCTTGTTCCGATCGGAAATAGGACGCCGCTGCTCACGCCGCCTCGCGCGCCGGCCCGGCGACCAGCGCCTCGACATCGACCAGGAGCAGCAGGT
>DASVTA010000168.1:0-2033 GCA_036387815.1 Allosphingosinicella sp. | reverse complement strand
TTGGTTCGCACAAAGAATACTAGGGGCACAAAGGGCAGCACCCGAAGAATTTTAATGCGTCTGGATAGCGGCAACCGGAGCGCGAGAGCGTGCCACTTGCCTCCCCATGCGTAGCATGGGGAGGGGGACCGCCGAAGGCGGTGGAGGGGTGACATGGCTCGGGACCGGCGTTCGGTCACCCCGCCACCAGCTTCGCCGGTCCCCCTCCCCATCTGGCGATGGGGAGGCAAGCTAGCCGCCCATCCACGGACCCTTCGTGCCCTCGTGGGCTCCGTGTGAAATCCGAATTTGCTTCGGAACTGGAACACCGTGGTCGAAAAGCCTTATTTCCCGATGCAGAAGCGCCCGAACAGGACATCCAGCATGTCTTCGACTCCGGCCCGGCCGGTGACCCTGTCGAGTTGGACCCGGGCCTGGCGAAGCGCTTCGGCGGCGATGACCATGTCGTCGGCTCGGGCGCCGCGCAGGTGGCGCGTGGCGAGTGCGATAGCCTCCCTCTGCCGGGCATTGGCCGCGACCTCGCCTTCGGCGGTAAGGAGCGCTCGAGCCCGGGCCGTCATCTGCGCGATCAGCGCCTGGATGCCCTCCCCGGTCAGGGCCGAGACTCGGACGTCGCAGTCGCGCCTCCCGGCCGGGAGATCGCATTTAGGCTGGACCAGGATCGTCCGGTCTCCGCCCGGCGAGTCGGCGGGATTACCCAGCCACAAGATGAGATCGGCCGCGGCGACGCTGGCCTGCGCCCGCTGGACTCCGATCGCTTCCACCTCGTCGCCGGTGGCCCGCAAACCCGCCGTATCGATCAGCAGATAGGGTATGCCCCCGATCGACGCCGGCGCTTCGATCAGGTCCCGGGTCGTCCCCGGCAGGGCCGAGGTTATCGCCGCTTCCCTTTGCACTAATGCGTTGAGAAGACTGGACTTTCCAGCGTTGGGAGGGCCCGCGATGGCCACCCTCACCCCGTCCCGTAGCCGCTCCGCCGGCGGGCGGCCGAGCAGCTTTTCCATATCCGCGGCCAAAGCTTCCACGTCTCCGGCCCAGCCCGTCGGCCAGGCCTCGCCGACTTCGCCTTCGTCGGAAAAGTCGAGCGCCGCCTCCAGCGCCGCCGCCAGGGACAGAAGCCGCTCACGCCAGGCCTCCACCTGCCGGCTGAGCGATCCGCCGGCCATCGCCAGAGCCGAGCGGCGCTGGGCCTCGGTCTCCGCGGCAAGCAGGTCGGCGAGGCCCTCCGCCTCGGCAAGGTCGATGCGGCCGTTCTCGAAGGCGCGGCGGGTGAACTCTCCCGGCTCCGCCGCCCTCAGCCCCGCGATCCCCGCCAGCGCCTCCAGGACGGCCGCCACGACCGCCCGGCCGCCGTGGAGGTGAAGCTCCGCCACATCCTCGCCCGTGGCGCTGTGGGGGCCTGGAAAGCGAAGGATGAGGGCACGGTCGAGAGGCTCGCCGAGCCAGCGAAGGGTCGCCAGGGTCGCTCGCCTCGGCGCCGGCAAGGTCCCGGCGATCGCCTCCAGCGCCGCCTCGGCTCCCGGGCCGCTGATCCGGACCAGCGCCACCGCCGCGGGCGGGCTTCCGGAGGACAAGGCGAAGATGGTGTCGTTCACGCTCCGTCCGTTGCGGCCTCCCCCCGTCATCCTGGCCCTTTTTTCGTCATCCCGGCGAAAGCCGGGACCTCAGGACAAGAAGTCTCGGCGGGTCTCCCCGAGGTCCCGGCTTCCGCCGGGATGACGGAGAGGCAGGTCCCGGCTTTCGCCCGACTGCCGGTCAAGCCTTCTTCCCGCCCATGCCCTCCAGCATCGAGCGCCACATCGCCATTCCCGCCTCGTTCATCGGGCCCCAGCTGCGCATCATCTCCGCCGCCGATTCGGCGGTCAGCCCCTCGCTGGCGACTTTCGTCAGCCGCTGGACATAGGCTTCGTGGACCGGAGTGAGGTCCGGAAAGCCGAGGAAGCGCCGGGCTTCCTCCGGAGTGCAGTCGACGTCGACGCTGATCTTCATGGCCGGTCCTTCCGAAAGGTTCTGCGCTATGTGTATAGAAGCGC
>DASVTA010000167.1:0-5111 GCA_036387815.1 Allosphingosinicella sp. | reverse complement strand
CGAGCCCGCCTGGCCGGCGGCGGGGGGCTGAGCCTCGATCTCGGGAGCGACCTGCGCCCCGCCCGGGAAGACCCGCCTCTGGACGGCTCGAAGCTCCTGCTCGAGCCGCTCGATCCGCCTTTCGGTGCTCTCGGCGCGCTGGGCGGCGGCGGGCGCCGCGACGCTCGCCATGAGAAGCATCCCAACAAGATGAAAACGCATCAGAAATCCCCCACCCTTCCGGCCTTGCCGGACATCCTAAACGGCTTGTGGCCGGGGTAGAAGACTGAATTATTACGGGGTCGTCGGAGCCGCCGGCTGAGCGCCCCCCTGCGCCCACGCGACGAGGTCGGCGGGGGCCAGGCTGACGTTGGAGATGGTCGTCTCGGGAGGCCCGAGCGGCGCCACCTGGGCTCCGCCGACGCTCACTCGAAGCACGTTGGCGCGGGCGGTCCGGATCCGCGGCGCCTGCGCCCCCGCCGGCACCTGATAGGTCTGCCCCGCCTTCAATATGCCCATGTAGAGCGGAGCCGCGCCGCCCGCCTGGTCGATCCGGAGCCAGACGTCCTCGACGGCGGTGAGCACGACCGGGCCGTTCGCCGGAGCGGGCGCCGGAGCCGCGGCCGGGCGCCGAGCCGCCCGATCGGCCGCCGCCGGCGCCTCGGCCTGGGTGATCGCAACGTCGGCCGGGCTGCCGTCATCGACCGCGCTGCTGCGCCAGACGAGATAGCCGACGACGAGGAGCACGGCGAGCACCGCCGCGGCGATGGCGAGCGACCGCGGCGGCACCCGCGCGGGATCCGCCGGCTCGTAGAAGGGCGCGGCGGCGGCATTGCCTACGCGGGTGCCGCCGAGCTGCAGCCGCACCTCCGCGCCGATCCGGCTCCCGTCGAGGCCGATGACGTTGGCGTAGCTTCGCGCGAAGCCGACGCTGTAGGTTATCGCGGGGAGCGCGTCCCACTCCTCCCGCTCGATATGCTCGAGGTGGCGAACGGGAATCCGGGTCTGGCGGGCGACGTCGTCGAGGCTAAGCCCCTTGGCCTCGCGAGCGATCCGAAGCCGTTCGCCGACCGACTCGCCCAGCAGCTGATCCTGGTCCGGTCCCGCCATTTTCCCCCGATTTCCTCCCGAATATGGATTGTTTCCATAGAGCCGGGGACCATGGGCAAAGTCAACCGGACTGCACCACGGCTGAGCAGCCCTCCCCGTCATCCCGGCGAAAGCCGGGACCTCGTGGAGACGTCCTCAGCCTTTTCGTCCCCCGTCATTCCGGCGGAGGCCGGAATCCATGAACACCACCGTCGAAGGGTGCCCGCAAGCGCCCGCGTTCATGGATGCCGCCCTGCGCCGGCATGACACTCTCCGTCATCCCGGCGAAAGCCGGGACCTCGGGGAGACCCGCCGAGACTTCTCGTCCCGAGGTCCCGGCTTTCGCCGGGATGACGGCTAGATGTGAACCCCCTGCGCCTCCGCCCACCCGGCAAGCGCCCCGCGCAAATCCGCCGGCGGGCGGGCGAGCAGCGCCTCCATCAGCGGGAGCAGCGCCGCCCGGTCGAGCGACCGGATCATCGCCTTGATCGGTCCTACCGCGGCCGGAGTGATCGAGAAGCGGGTAAGGCCGATCCCGATCAGCGCCATCGCTTCGAGCGTGCGCCCGCCCATCTCGCCGCACACCCCGACCGGCACCCCGGCCGCATCGGACTCACGGACGATCCGCCTGAGGAAGCGCAGGATCGAAGGGCTGAGCCAGTCGTAGCGTTCGGCGAGCTTGGGATGCGCGCGGTCCGCCGCGAACAGGAACTGGGTCAGATCGTTGGTTCCGATCGAAAGGAAGTCCACCTTGGGCAGGAGGATGTCGAGAGTCTCCGCGAGCGCCGGAACCTCGAGCATTGCGCCGTAGCGTATGTTCGTCGGCAGCGCCTTCTTCTGGGCGGCCAGATATTCGCGCTGCTGCTCGACGAGCGCCCGCGCCTCGTCGAACTCCCAGGGCTCGGACACCATCGGGAACATGACGTTGAGCTCGCGCCCGGCGGCGGCGCCGAGCAGGGCCCGGGCCTGGGCCTTCATCAGATCGTCGCGGTCGAGGGCGAGGCGGAGCGCCCTCCAGCCCATCGCCGGATTCTCCTCGACGCCGCCGTCGCCCATGTCGATGTAGGGAAGCGCCTTGTCGCCCCCGACGTCGACGGTGCGGAAGATCACCGGCCTGTCCCCCGCCGCGTCGAGCACCGACTTGTAGAGGCGCTGCTGGCTTTCCCGGCTCGGCAGCGTGGCCGAGATCAGGAACTGGAATTCGGTCCGGAACAGGCCGATCCCGTCGGCGCCCATCAGCTCCAGCGCCGCGACGTCGTCGCGAAGGCCGGCGTTGACCATCAACGCGATCCTGAGGCCGTCTTTCGTCACCGGCGGAACGTCGCGAAGCGCCGCGAACTCGGCCCGGCGCTTCTTGGTAATCGTGAACTTCGCCTTGAAGGCCTCCTCCACCGCCGCGGTCGGCCGGACGAAGGCGACCCCGGCATCGCCGTCGAGAAGGACCTCGTCGCCCTCGCCGATCATCCGCCGGACATGGCGGACCCTACCGAGCATGGGCACGCCCATCGCCCTGGCGACGATGGTGACATGGGCGGTCAGCGACCCTTCCTCGAGGATCACGCCCTTGAGCTTGCGCCGGTCGTATTCGAGCAGCTCGGCCGGCCCGAGGTTGCGGGCGACGAGCACCGCGTCGTGCGGAAGCCCCATCTGGGCGGCGGTGCCGAGCTGGCCCGCGACGATCCTCAGCAGCCGGTTCGACAAGTCGTCGAGGTCGTGCATCCGGTCCTGGAGCAGCGAATCGTCGATCTCGCGCATCCGCATCTGCATGCGCTGGCGGACTCGCTCGATCGCCGCCTCGGCGGTCAGCCCGGAATCGATCGCCTCGTTGATCCGCCTCGACCAGCCTTCGTCATAAGCGAACATCTTGTAGGTCTCGAGCACCTCCTGATGCTCGCCCGCCGTCCCGAACTCGGCGAGATTGGTCATGTTGTCGATCTGCTCGCGCATCTTGCGGAAGGCGGAATAGACCCGGTGGCGCTCGGCCTCGACGTCCTCGGCCACCGTATGCTCGATGAGGATCCGCGGCTGGTGATAGACCGCCTGCCCCCGCGCCATCCCGGCGACGAGCTTCAGCCCGTCGAGCCGTTCCGGCCCCTCCTCCCGCTCCGCCGTCCCGGCCTTGGCCGCCTTGTCGGCGAGGCCGGCGTTGGCGATCAGCTCGGCCAGCACCATCGCCACCGTCTGAAGCGCCTCGATCTCGAGCGCGTCGTAGGCGCGCGCCTCCGCATGCTGGACGGCGAGCACGCCGATCGCCCGCTCCCGCCGGATGATCGGAACGCCCGCGAAGCTGTGGAACAGCTCCTCCCCGGTTTCCGGCCGATAGGCGAATTCGGGATGGCTTGGAGCCTCGGCCAGGTTGAGGATCGAGACGTCCTTGGCGATCGTCCCCACCAGGCCCTCGCCCATCGCGAGCCGGGTGACGTGCACCGCGCTCTGGTTGAGCCCGACCGTGGCGAAGAGCTCCAGCACTCCGTCGCGAAGCAGGTAGATTGAGCAAACCTCGCTCGCCATCGCCTCGGCGATGATCTGCACCACCTTGTTGAGCTTCGCCTGCGCGCTCGCCCGCGAAGCCATCACGTCGTGCAGCCCGGTCAATATCTCGCGTGCTGAAGCGGCGGACTGGGCGGGCATGGTGAGGCGGTAGCAGATGGGGGCGCGGGGACGCCACGGGGAATTGCTCGAAGGGGACCTTTGTCTCCCATTCGAAATCAGGAGTGTAAACTATTTCTTGACACATGTCAGCCACTGCCTTACATCATGGCTGATGATCAGGTCGTTTCGCAGCAAGCCGCTTCAAAAGTTTGCCGTCACTGGCAACGGATCGAAGCTGCCCGTGCCAGCGCACAGCTACGGAAAGGTGCGCCGCCAGCTTGCCGCGCTCGATGCCGCCGCGCAGCCCGATGACATGAACCTGCCGGGTTGGCGGTTTCATGGGCTTGTGGGCGGGCGCTACGCGGTCGACGTGACCGTCAATTATCGCCTGACATGGGGTTGGGCCGACCCCGACGCCATCGAGGTGGATTTGGAAGACTAATCACTAACTGTAACGAGTACCGCCAAAGGAGGGCATGTAACCATGACGAATCCGCTTCTTAAGGGCCTCGCTCCCACGCACCCTGGTGAGATCCTCAGGGAGGATGTCCTGCCGGCGCTTGGTCAACCGAAGACGGCGATCGCTCGCGCGCTCAAGGTCTCTCGGCAGCAGCTCTATGACATCCTAAACGAGGAAAAGCCTGTCACCTCCCAGATGGCGCTCCGGATCGGAAAGCTTACCCGCACCTCGCCGGAGATGTGGCTTAGGATGCAGTGCGCGTACGACTTAGCCGTTCTCCAGCCAAGAATGGCGGAAGAGCTGGAGAGCATTCCAGTCTTGGCAGCCGCGTGAAACTGGCTCCGCCACGCACAAGAGCCTGCCGCCCCCCGATCTGAGGGGGCGGTGGCGGAGCTCAGGGCCACCGGACGGAGGTCAGATCAATGGCGCCTGCCATCTTGCGATTGGAGTGTCTAAGCCGAGCGCCGCTCCAGCGCCTGCGCCGCCTCGTCGACGAGCTGGCGCAGGATGTGGGCCACCGGCGCCTCTTCCTTCACCATCCCCACCGACTGGCCGGCCATCACCGATCCGCTCTCGACGTCGCCCTCGATCACCGCCCGCCTCAGCGCTCCGGCCCAATAATGCTCGATCTGGAGCTGGGCCTCCATCATCTCGACCTCGCCCGAATCGAGCCGCTGGGCGACCTCGCGCTGCTTGGCGGCGAAGCTTTCCATCTCGCGGTTCTTGAGCGCCCGCACCGGGATGACGGGAAGCCGCGGATCGATCTGGACGCTGGTGATGGCGTCGCGGGCCGAGGCCCGGATGAAGGCCTTCTTGAAGTTGGGATGGGCGATGCATTCGGTCGCGCAGACGAAGCGGGTTCCGAGCTGGACGCCCACCGCCCCCATTTCCAGATAGCCCGAGATCAGGCCGCCATGGCCGATCCCGCCGGCGACGAAGATCGGCATCTCGGCGGCGAGCGGCGGCAAGATCTCCTGGGCGAGCACGGAGG
>DASVTA010000166.1:0-3082 GCA_036387815.1 Allosphingosinicella sp. | reverse complement strand
TCGCTTCTCATCGCGCTGACCAACCGCAACGGGCTCGCCCGCACCTCGAACACGCCCGGGCGGACGCAGGAACTGAACTTCTTCGACGTCGGCGAGCCGCCTCGCTTCCGTCTCGTCGACATGCCCGGCTACGGCTTCGCCAAGGCGCCCAAGGAAGTGGTCAAGCAGTGGCGGCAGCTGATCAATTCGTACCTGCGCGGCCGCCAGGTCCTGAAGCGCGCCCTCGTCCTCGTCGACTCACGCCACGGCCTCAAGGAGATCGACCTCGAGGTGATGAAGATGCTCGACGACGCGGCGGTCAGCTACCACCTCGTCCTCACCAAGGCTGACAAGGTGAAGGCTTCGGAGCTGGCCGAGGTCGAGGCCGCGACGGCCCTGGAAGGCCGCAAGCATCCCGCGGCGCATCCTGAGATCATCCTCACCTCGGCCGAGAAAGGCATGGGGATCGAGCGGCTGAGGACGGCGGTTTTGGAGTCGGTGCTGTAAAGGCGCACCGTCATTGCGAGGAGCGAAGCGACGAAGCAATCCAGCGGGCGGAGGCGCAGCGCTGGATTGCTTCGCTACGCTCGCAATGACGGGCTTTGCGCCCCTCTCAATAGCCCATCAGCGCCAAGACCTCCCTGCGGCTGCGCTGGTCTTCGCGGAAGACGCCCATCATCCGGCTGGTCGTCATCATCACTCCGGGCGTGTGGACCCCGCGGGCGGTCATGCAGGCGTGGCTCGCCTCGATGACCACGGCCACCCCCTGCGGTTTCAGATGCTCCCAGACGCAGTCCGCCACCTGCGCGGTCAGCCGCTCCTGCACCTGCAGACGGCGCGCGAAGCCATGGAGCACCCGGGCGAGCTTGGAGATGCCCACCACCCGCTCGGCCGGCAGATAGGCGATCGACGCCTTGCCGATGATCGGCGCCAGATGGTGCTCGCAATGCGACTGGAACGGAATGTCCTTCAAAAGCACGATCTCGTCATAGCCGCCCACTTCCTCGAAGGTTCGGCTCAGGTGGTGCGAGGGGTCCTCGCCATAACCTTTCGCATATTCCTTCCAGGCGCGGCCGACGCGGGCGGGCGTGTCGAGCAGGCCCTCGCGGTCGGGATCGTCGCCGGCCCAGCGGATCAGCGTCCGGACGGCCTCGCGCACCTCGTCGGGCACTGCGATCTTGGCGCCGGGACGATCGAGGCCGCCCCCGTTCGGTTCGACGCCGTTCGATTCGACTGAGCCGGTCATCTGTGCTCCCGTTTTGCGGCGGAGGCGGTGGTGACCCCGACAGGATTCGAACCTGTGGCCCTCAGATTAGGAATCTGATGCTCTATCCTGCTGAGCTACGGGGCCGCGCCGCCTGGGAGAGGAACTAGGGCGCAGGAGGCCCCCGGTCAATTCTCCTCGCCCGGGGGAACGACCGGAAAGGGCAGAGGCGCGATCGGGACCCCCTCGTCGATCAGGCTCTCGGCCTCGGCGAGCGTCGCCTCGCCGTGGATCGGCCGGGCATCGGCCTCGCCCAGATGGATCGCCCGCGCTTCCGCCGCGAAGCGGTCGCCGAGGCTTTCGGAGCCGGCGAGGAGCTTTTTCTGGAGCGCGGCCGCGGCGGCGAGCAGCGCCTTGGCCTCCGAGGAGGATGCCGACCGCGCCAAGCCGCCCCCCGAATTGCCCTTGGCCGCGACGGCTGGAGCCATGGGCGCCTTTGAGATCCGGCCCGAGCCGCACAGGGGGCAGGCGACGAGCCCCCTTCCCTGCTGCTCCTCGAAGGCGGCGCTCGAAGCGAACCACGCTTCGAAGACGTGGCCGTCCGGCTCGCATTTGAGATCGAATATGATCACCCGGCGTGCTCGACGGGAGGGATCTTCCGGCGGTGGCGAAGCGCCGGAAGCCGGGCCCTGACGTCGGCCACTTCACCCAGGTCGATCTCCGCGAAGCCGACCCCCTCCCCTTCCCCCATGTCCAGCAGGACGTCGCCCCAGGGGCCGACGACGAGGCTGTGGCCGAAAGTGCGGCGGCCGTCCTCGTGGAGCCCGGACTGGGCGGCGGCGACGACATAGGCGCCGGCTTCGATCGCCCTCGCCCGCATCAGCACGTGCCAGTGCGCGAGCCCCGTCGGAACCGTGAACGCGGCCGGGATCGAGAGCAGTTGCGCTCCGGCGTCGGCAAGCGCCCGGAAAAGGTCCGGAAAGCGAAGGTCGTAGCAGATGGCGAGGCCCAGCGGGCCGAGCGGCGTACCGGCGACGACGGCCCGCGCGCCGGCGCAATAGGAAGCGGATTCGCGCCAGCTCTCTCCGGTCGGAAGATCGACGTCGAACAGATGCAGCTTGTCGTAGCGAGCGACGACCTCGCCGCTCGCACCGATCACGAAGCCGCGGTTTCGAAGCTTGGAGCCTTCCTCCGGGTCGCGGATGGCGAGCGAGCCGATATGCACCCAGATCCCGGCCCGCGCCGCCGACGCCCGGACGGCCGCCAGCACCTCGTCCTCCGCCTCGCCGCGAAGACGGGCCGCCGCCCGCGCCCGGTCGCGGTCGAGGAGCCCCGACATTTCCGGCGTGAACAGCATCGCCGCCCCGCCCGCGGCAGCGGTCTCGACCGCGGCGACGAGTCCGCGGGCGTTGGCGGCGGGATCGATCCCGGTATTGGCCTGGTAGAGGGCGATGCGGGTCATGACCGCAGGTGGAGCGGGGCCCGGGCCGAAGTCAAGCGGCGGGGCGCCGCGAGTCGCGCGCGCAATCCCGGGCGTGCGTCGCCGAAGTAAAGCCCAACCTTATCCGAAATAGAAACAAATCGGATCAAGTCGCTGCCCGGCGCGCGTTGACTCCCGCCGCGCGGGCACCCGATCCTGACCGCCAGATCCAAGGGGCAGACATGATTCGCCGAAGTCATTGGACCAGCCTGTTGCTGGCGACGTCCACTCTCGCCTGGACCGCGAGTGCCGACGCCAACGAAACGATCGCCTATAGCTACGACAGCCTGGGGCGACTGGTGCGGGTCGAGCGCAGCGGAACGGTCAACGACGGCGTCAACGCCGCCTACAGCTACGACCCGGCCGACAATCGCACCAACGTGACCGTGGACACGGCCGGCGCGCCGCCGCCGCCGCCG
>DASVTA010000165.1:0-1914 GCA_036387815.1 Allosphingosinicella sp. | reverse complement strand
GCGATCCACAAGCACGGCTTGCCCCATGTCTTTTCGGGCGACCTGCTCGACGAGGCGAAGCGGGTGGCGGCGCTGCCGCTGGGGGACGACCGCGAGGACCTGCGCCATCTTCCGATCGTCGCGATCGATCCGGTCGACGCGCGCGACCATGACGATGCGGTGTGGGCGCAGGCGAACGACGATGGCGGCTGGGACGCGATCGTCGCGATCGCCGATGTCAGTTTCTATGTGCGGCCGGGATCGCTGATCGACACGGAAGCCCGAAAGCGCGGCAATTCGGTGTATTTCCCCGATCGCGTGGTGCCGATGCTGCCCGAAATCCTGTCGGCCGACGTGTGTTCGCTGAAGGAAGGGGTCGATCGCGCGGCGCTGGCCTGCCACCTGAAGGTGTCGGCGAAGGGCAAGCTGGAAAGCTGGCGGTTTTCGCGGGCGGTGGTGCGGCTGGTGGCCAACATCGCCTATGAGGATGCGCAGGCGATCATCGACGGCAACGAGCCGGTGCGCCAGGGCGAGGCGTCGCTCGCGATCCTCCAGCCGCTGTGGGATTGCTGGCGCGCGCTGTACGCGGCGCGCGAGGACCGCGGCCCCCTCGACCTCGACCTGCCCGAACGCCGCATCGTACTGGACGAGCAGGGCCGCATCCTGTCGGTCGCCCCGCGCGAGCGGCTGGACGCGCACAAGCTGATCGAGGATTACATGATCGCCGCCAACGTCGCCGCGGCCAAGGCGCTGGAAGCGAAGAAGGCGCCGGTCATGTACCGCGACCACGAGCCGCCGGGCCGCGAGAAGCTGGTCGCGCTTAAGGATTATCTCAAGACCTTCGACGTCGAGTTCGCGCTCGGCCAGGTCATCCAGCCGGCCACGTTCAACCGGATCATCGAGCGCGTCGGCGAGGCGGATTTCCGCCCCCAGATCATGGAGCAGATCCTCCGCACCCAGACCCAGGCCTATTATTCCCCAGACAACAAGGGCCATTTCGGGCTGGCGCTCGGCTCCTACGCCCATTTCACCAGCCCGATCCGCCGCTATGCCGATCTCGTCGTCCACCGCGCCCTCGTCCGCGCCTTCGGCCTCGGCGAGGGCGGCCTCACCGACCAGGAAGCGGAGGGCATGGAGGTGACCGGCGAGCTCATCTCGCAGCTGGAGCGCCGGGCGATGGAGGCGGAGCGCGAGACTCTCGACCGCTATGTCGCGGCCTATCTGTCGGAGCGGGTGGGCGACCTCGTCGACTGCCGAATCACCGGAGTGCAGCCGTTCGGCTTCTTCGCGACCGTCGAGGGGCTCGGAGGCGACGGCCTGGTTCCAGTCTCCACCCTCGGCACCGATTACTACCGCTACGAGGAAGCGAGCCAGAGCCTCGTCGGCGACGACAGCGGCGAGCGCTTCAGCCCGGGCCAGCGCCTCCGGCTCCGGCTGGTCGAGGCGAACCCGGTCTCCGGCGGGCTGAGGTTCGAGCTCCCAGGCTCCGGCCACGCGCCGGCGAGGCCAGGCGGCGGCCCCCGCCGCGACGGCCGCCGGGGCGAGGAGAAGCGCGGCCCTTCCCAGGGCCGCCGCGGCCGCCCCTCGAACATCCGCCACCGGGGGCGGTAAGGCGTCCCGTCATCCCGGCGAAAGCCGGGACCTCGGTGAGACCCGCCGAGCCTTCCTCCATGAGGTCCCGGCTTTCGCCGGGATGACGGAGGGGCGACGTTTCGCCCCCGAAAGCCGCGCTTTTCGACGAACGGTCCGAACGCTTCTGCCGGCGACCCGCGCCCCTATAGGCCCGCCCGAAGGTCGGGCGTAGGAGTTCGGGGAGGGATGAAGCAAAAGGAGTAAGCGGATGAACATCAAGATCATTTTCACGTCGGCCGCCGCGCTCGCGATGGTCGCCGGGACGCCGGCCTTCGCGGCCAAGGGCAACCAGAACGACCAGGC
>DASVTA010000164.1:0-9133 GCA_036387815.1 Allosphingosinicella sp. | reverse complement strand
CCGCGAAAAGCGGGAGAGGGGTTTGACTTCGACTCGTCGCCCTATCCCTTGCGGAACGGAGTCATTTCGGCAAGCGCGCCGATCTCGTCCGCCACCGCCCGCCGCTCCGCGGCGAGAAAATCGGCGACGGCGGCGCGGAAGCCCGGATCGGGGATGTAATGGGCCGACCAGGTCGGCACCGGCGCATAGCCGCGGCTCAACTTGTGCGGTCCCTGCGCCCCGGCCTCGACCCGGGCGAGACCGCGCTCGATCGCCGCCTCGATCGCCTGGTAATAGCAGATCTCGAAATGGAGGTGAGGCACCTCCTCCACCGTTCCCCAATAGCGGCCGTAGAGGGCGTCCGAGCCGATCAAATTTAAGGCGCCCGCGATCGGCCGGCCGTTCCTCAGCGCGAAGATGAGCAGGATCCGATCCGAAAGCCGCTCTCCGAGCAGCGAGAAGAAGCGGCGGGTGAGATAGGGCCTGCCCCATTTGCGGGCGCCGGTGTCCTGGTAGAAGACCCAGAAGGCGTCCCAATGCGCCTCGGTGATCGCGGAGCCGCTGAGCCGCTCGACCTCCAGCCCCTCCACCGCCGCCTCCCGTTCGCGGCGGACCGCCTTGCGTTTGCGGGACGAGAGGTCGCCGAGGAAATCCTGGAAACTGCCGTAGCCGCGATTGTGCCAGTGGAACTGGCTGTCGACCCGGATCAGCCAGCCCGCGCTCTCGAACAGGGCGACTTCCGACTCGGCGATGAAGGTCGCGTGGGCGGAGGAGAGGCCGTGCCGGTTCACCACCGCTTCGGCGGCCGCGATCAGGCCGGGAGCGAGATCCTCGCGCTCCGTCAGCAGCCGGCGGCCGGGCACCGGCGTGAAGGGCACCGCGATCTGAAGCTTCGGATAATAGTCGCCCCCGGCCCGCTCCCAGGCGGCGGCCCAGCCATGGTCGAACACATATTCGCCCTGGCTGTGGCTCTTGACGTAAGCCGGCGCGACCGCGAGCGGCCGGCCGTCGTCGCCGTCGATGGCGATCGGAGCCGGCTGCCAGCCGGTACGGGCCGTCGCGCTCCCCGATTCCTCGAGCGCCGAAAGGAAGGCGTGGCTGAGAAAGGGATCGGCGCTGCCGGCGCAGCGGTCCCAGTCGGCCGCGTCGAACGCGGCGACGCCGCGGCCGAGCCGGGCCCGGATCTCGCTCATGGCGCCGGCGCCTCGAAGATCATCTGGTCGGCGTGAGCGGCCGCCCGGGCGCGGTCGGAGTCGCTTCGCACCGTCCAGGTATAGACCGGCAGGCCCCGCCGCCTCGCGGCCCCGGCGAAGCGGGAGGGAAGGTCGCGCACGTCGTAGGCGAGGAAATCCGCTTGCGCCCACCACAGAGCGAGCGGACGCTCGATGAGGCCCCTGAGCCCGCGACGGCCGCTCTCGGTGACGACGAGTCCGCGAAGCAGGTCCGGCGCGCGGCGCGCGAACCAGCCGCCGACGCGCGGGCTGAACGACATGACGCCGACCGGACCCGTGTAGCCGGCAAGGGCGGCGGCCACGGCCGAGCACAGCCTGGCGATGCCGGTGCCGGGCGCCTTCACCTCGATCAGCAAAGGCGTCCGCCCACCGATCGCTATCAAGGCGTCGGCGAGGCGCGGAATGGCTTCCCCGCAAACCGCGAGCCGGACCGCCTGCAATTGCCCGGCGGTGCGTCCGGAGACCGGCCCCTGCTCGTTCGTCAGCCGGTCGAGCTCGTAATCGTGGAAGACCATCGCCTCGCCGTCGCGGCTGAGCTGGACGTCGAGCTCGACGCCGTATCCCCGGGCGACCGCGGCCGCGATCGCGCCGGTGCTGTTCTCGATCAGGGCGCCGCCGTGAAGGCCGCGGTGAGCGAAGGGAACGGCGCCAAGCCGGTCGAGCTCAGCCCTCCTTGATCTGGACGACGGCATCGATCTCGACCGCTGCGCCGAGCGGCAGCACCGGGACGCCGACGGCGCTCCGGGCATGGCGGCCGGCCTCGCCGAACACGTCCTGCATCAGCTCCGACGCGCCGTTGGCCACCTTTGGCTGATCCGTGAACCCGCCGGCGCTGTTCACGAACACGCCGAGCTTGACGATCCGCTCGACCCGATCGAGCCCGACCGCCTTCTGGATCTGCGCGAGGAGCATCAGCCCGCAGGCGCGGGCGGCGCGGACGCCATAATCGAGGTCGCGATCCTCACCCATGCGGCCGGTGAGCAGCGCGCCGTTCTCGAACGAAACCTGACCGGAAATGTGAAGGAGACTCCCCGCAAGCACGGTTGGTACATAGGCGGCGACGGGCGCGGCTGGGGCGGGAAGCTCAATTCCGAGCTCGGCGAGGCGGGAGGCGATGTCGGTCATGAGCCGCGCGTAAGCACCTGTCGGTCGAGCGGGTCAAGCCGGTCCCGCACCCGGGCGTGACGCAGGTCACGTGCGGTTCGGTGAACGCGTGTCAGAAAGCGCCGGTGGCCGGGCGTCCGCGAGACGCCGGCCTCGGCAGGACCAGGGAGCGCGACATGACCCAATCGAATTCGAGCGACGGCAACGGAACCGGCTTCGCCGAAGCGCCGGTCGACGGCTGCGTCGAGGCCATCGAGCTTGGCGAGCTGGAAGCGACCCAGGACTTCGAGCTGCCGCCGGCGCGCGGCGGCGTCGAGCAGCCCCTTCCAACCCAATCCTGAACGAGGAGCCTGGACATGGCCTTTTCGCTTTCGTGGCTTCCCCAGATCCTGGAGGAGGCCGGACTCAAGGTGGCTGAGCAGCCGGGATGGCTTACCCGCGGGCACGGCCCGATGGGGAGCGTGCGCGGGGTGATCTGCCACCATACGGCGGGCCCTCGAACCGGCAACATGCCGAGCCTTGGAGTCGTCACCAACGGCCGCCCCGGGCTGTCCGGTCCGCTGTCGCAGCTCTGCCTGGGCCGCGACGGAACCTATTACGTGGTCGCGGCGGGACGCGCGAGCCACGCCGGCGCCGGCCAGTGGGAGGGCATCACGAGCGGCAATTCCAGCTTCATCGGAATCGAGGCGGAAAACAGCGGCAAGCAGGACGACCCGTGGCCGGAGGTGCAGAAGGACGCTTACCGCCGCGGCGTGGCGGCGATCCTCGCCAGGATCGGTGCGAGCTCCCGAATGTGCTGCGGGCACAAGGAATATGCGCTCCCCGCCGGGCGCAAGCCCGATCCGACCTTCGACATGCACGCTTTCAGATCGGACGTCGCCGCGATCATGGCGGGGACCGCCCCGGTCCGGCCGCTCATTCCGGCCGCCGACGGGCGGTCGCGCCCGACGCTTCGGCGCGGGGACCGCGGAGGCTCGGTGAGGCGGGTGCAGGAGAAGGTCGGCGCCGAGGTGGACGGCATATTCGGCCCGGGTACCGAGGTGAGGGTTCGCCGGCTCCAGTCGGCGAGCGGGCTCGTCCCGGACGGCATAGTCGGCCCGAGAACCTGGGCGGCGATCGACGGTTCCTGAGCCCTAGCCTTCCCGCGCCACCTGGAAGCCGGCGAAGCTCTGGCTGACGGGCATCAACTCGACCCTGTTGATGTTGAGATGAGTCGGAAGGGTGGCGACCCAGAAGAGGGTGTCGGCGATGTCCTCCGCCGTCATCGGGTTGACGCCGCGGTAGAGGGTGTCCGACGCGGCCTGGTCTCCGCCGGTGCGAACCAGGGTGAATTCCGTCTCGGCCATCCCGGGCTCGATCGAGGTGACCCGGACCCCGGTGCCGTGGAGATCGGAGCGGAGGTCGAGCGAGAACTGGGTAACGAACGCCTTGGTGCCGCCGTAGACCGCTCCGCCGCGATAGGGATAGGTGGCGGCGACCGAGCTCAGGTTGATGACGGCGCCCTTGCGCTCGATCAGCCCGGGCAGAAGCTTGCGGGTCAGTGCGACGAGGCCGACGACATTCGTTTCGATGGCGACGAGGGCCGGTTCCAGCTGCGACTCCTGAAGCGGCTCGAGCGGCGGCGCGAGGCCCGCATTGTTGACCAGGAGGTCGATCCCGCGGAACGCCTCGGGCAAGTCGCCGGCCGCCGCCTCCAGCCCCGGTATATCGCGCATATCGAGCTCCAGCGGCAGGAAAGAGGCGCCGAGCTCCGCCTCCAGGCTTTCGAGGCGCGCGCGGCGGCGGCCGGTGCCCACGACCTTCCAGCCGGCCCGGGCGAAGCGGCGCGCGGCGGCTGCGCCGAAGCCTGCGGTGGCGCCTGTGATGAAGGCGGTTTTCGTCATCTGACCTCCCAGCGTTTCGTAAATTCGACCGGTCATGCCGCCCTCAGCCGCTCCAGGATCCAGGGCACCGCCTCTTCCCACCGGTCGATCCGGGCGTGGGCGTGCGGTGCGGGCGGAGTAAAAGCGGCGAGACGCGGCTCGGCGATCATGTGGAGGCGCCATACCTGGGGCGCGTGATTCGCCACCGATTCGTGATGGACGGCGAGATCGTCGATGAAGACCGTGGCGCTGGGCCCGGTCGCCTCGATCAGCTCGAGCACCGGCCGCCCCTTGCCGCCCCGGTTGCACAGGACCCGGTGGCGGATATCGAACCGCTCGAGCTGCTCGACCCGGCCCGCTTCATATTCGTCGCCGATGTTCGTGAGGATGACGATATCGGCGAACGCGGAAATCTCCGCCAGCGCCTCGGCGGCGCCCGGCACGATGTTCTGGCGGTGCATCTCGCTCTTGAAAAAACCGTCGAGCAAAGGCCAGACACGCTCGGCGCCGACCGGCTCGCCGCCGGAATCGCGAAGCGCGTCCCGGAAGCCGGGGGCCGAAAGATCGAAGCTGAGATCGTGCGCTTCCGCCACCCATTGCGCGAAGTGCGATACCATGTGGAGGAGGACCTCGTCGCAATCGGTGACGAGCAGCGGCCGGCCGCTCATGCTTCGAGCCTTCTCCGGGCGTCGACCAGATCGGCCGGCGCCACGCCCAGGGCCTCGGCGGCGGCGAGAAGGTCCGGCTCATGGGCCTCGAGAAATCCCAGAAGCGAAGCGAGCAGCCCGCGGTCGCCGAGACGGCCGCGAAGCGCCGCCGGATCGAGGCCGGTGAGCGCGAGCAGCCGCTGCGCCCGAGCCTCGTCGCTCAGCGTCCAGCCGAGCGCGGAAAGGGCCAGGACCTCCGGATCCATGTGGTTTGTGTCGTCGCGCCGCATCTTCTACAGATGCGCCGGTGGGACAAAAAATCCTCGTTGTCGAGGACAACGAACTCAATCTGAAGCTGTTCTGCGACCTGCTGCGGGCGCACGGCTACCAAGCGGAGCCGGTTCGCGACGGGCGCGAGGCCGTCGAGCGCGCCCGCGCCTTCGCGCCCGATCTGATCGTCATGGACATCCAGATGCCGCACGTCAGCGGGCTGGAGCTGATCGAGCAGCTCAAGGGCGACATGGAGCTCCGGCGGACTCCGATCATGGCGGTCACCGCTTATGCGGCCAAAGGCGACGAGGAGAGGATCCGCGAGGCGGGGGCGGAAGGCTATGTGTCGAAGCCGATCTCCGTCATGCGGTTCGTCGAGGCGGTTCGGGCGCTGCTCGCCGCGCCGAGGCCGGAGGAGCCTGCCGCCAGCGAGGTCAAGGTGACCCGGCGCTTCGAGGCCCCGGCGGAGACGGTGTTCGATTCATGGCTGCTAGAAACGGGGGTCGGGGAGTGGCTGTTCGCGACTCCGGAAGGCGAGAGGGTGCGCGCGCAGATCGAGCCGCATGTCGGCGGCCGGTTCGAGATCGTCGAGCGGCGCGGCGGGGAGGAGGTGCTCCACACCGGCCGCTACGAGGAGATGGCGAGGCCGCTGCGGCTGGCGTTCACCCTGCAGGTACCGAAATATTCCGCGGTTTCGGAGCGGGTGACGATCGAGATCACTCCGGCGGCGGACGGGGGTTGCGAGCTTGCGCTGAGGCAGACGTTGTCGCCGGGGGCCGCCGACGGGGCGGAGCGGATCGAGCAGGGCTGGAGCGAGATTCTGGAGGCGCTGGCGGAGAGAATTGAAAATTAGGGAGCGGACTCAAGCTGCTCGACCGACCGGCTTGCACCCGGCCTCCCTGTCGCGAAGCGATGGGCGACCACCCGAAGGGTGGTGGAGGGGTAACTGGCTCGGCAGGAGCGGTTCTCGCACGCGACGGAGGAGGCTTCGGCCGCCACCCCTCCACCATGCTTCGCATGGTCCCCCTCCCCATGCCATGCATGGGGAGGCAAGATTACTTGATCTTCGCTTCCTTGAAATCCACATGCTTGCGCACGACCGGATCGTATTTGCGGAAGGTCATCTTCTCGGTGATGTTCCGGGGATTCTTCTTCGTCACGTAATAGAAGCCGGTGTCGGCGGTGCTGACGAGCTTGATCTTGACCGTGGTCGGCTTGGCCATGACAGCCTCTCAAATGCGGGGTTCAAAAAATAAAAGCGGCGTCCCCGCCGCTCAAATGCGCCGCAGCCTCTGCCGCGAAGCGCCGCCGCTGTCAAGGGCGGCGAGGCTTTAACGAAGCGGTAACCATAAGGGCGCATCGTCGGCTCGGCCCAATAGGGGAGCGGGACGATGCGGATCGAAGCGGACGGGATGATGCTGGTCAGGGCGGAATTGTGCGATCGTCTCGCCAGCCTCCAAAAGGCGTCCGGGCATGGCTCCCAGCGGGATTTCGGCGAAATCCTCGCTGGGATCAAGCGCCTCGCCGCCGCCTACGACCTGATCCCCGTCGTCCGGGTCGCCGCCGCTCTGGAGCGGGCCGTGGCCGAGGACCGCGGCGCCTGTCCCCGGGCGCTGTATCTGGGGCGCCTCCAGGACGCGATCGGGTGCGAGCGGATGGAGGAGAGCGCCTCCGAAGCGATGCTCGCGTCGGTCTCGATCCGCCTCTGCGCCTGAGCCTTTGGACGCGCTCCTCGCCAGCTTCGTCGCCGCGGCGCTCGCCGAATGGGGCGACAAGACCCAGATCCTCGTCGTCGCGCTGGCGGTCCGCTACCGCCGGCCGCTGCCGATCCTCGCCGGAGCGCTCGTGGCGGCCCTCGCCAACAGCCTTCTCGCGGCGTTCGGAGGAAGCCTCGTCCACGACATGATCGTTCCCCGCGCCGCCTCGCTGCTGGTCGCGGTCGCGCTCGTCTATGCCGGAGTCGCCGGATTCTTCCGGCCCAAGCCCTACGAATCGGCCGGAACCTCGCGCGCGGGCCCCTTCCTCGTCGCCGCCGCCTCCTTCTTCGTCCTGGAGTTCGGAGACAAGACCCAGTTCCTCACCTTCGGGCTCGCCGCCCGGTTCGACGCCTTCACGCTGGCGGCGGCGGGCGCCACCGCCGGGATCATGACTGCGAGCGTTCCCGCCGCGCTGCTCGGCGATTCGCTTGCCAGGCACGTGCCCCTGAAGGGTCTGCGGCTGGGGTTCGGAGCCCTGTTCCTGGCGATCGGCCTCTTCGCCACGGTGGGCGCGCTCCGGCTGCTCTAGCTACGTCATCCCGGCGAAAGCCGGGACCTCACGCCGAAAAGTCGCGGCGGGTCTCCACGATGCCGGCTTTTCGCCGGGGTGACGTGAAAAGACCCTCACTTTCGCCCCCGCCGCGTGGGAACGTGGAAATCCGGATCCTTGGGGCCGACCCAAGCGATGAACCGTGCCAGCTCCGGATGCGCGCGCAAGGCCGCCGCGGACGCATAATCGCGGGCCAGCGCCTTGTTGTCGAGCGCGCGGTGGATGGCCCGGTGGCAGATCGGGTGGACCGGCACGGTCTCGCGGCCCCCGCGGCTCTTCGGCACCGGATGATGCCATTCCGTCTTCGTGCCGAGGGGACGGCCGCACAGGAAGCAGGGCGGCGGCGCCTCGCCGCTCACGCGGCGACCGCCTCCGCCTCCGGATAATCGACATAGCCTTCGGGTCCCTGGCTGTACCAGGTCGCCATCACGTCGGGCGCGAGGTCGATCCGGTTCAGCAGCCGCGACGGAAGATCGGGGTTGGAGATGAAGGGACGGCCGAAGCTGATCGCGTCGGCCCGCTCTTCCGCCAGCGCGCTCTCGGCGCGCTCGAGATCGAAGTCGGAATTGAGGATCAGGGGGCCCGGAAAGACCTTCCGGATCGCCGGGGAGACGGGAGCGACCTCGGACTTGCCGAAAGTGCCGTCCGGTCCCGGCTCGCGAAGCTCGAGAAAGGCGATGCCGATCTCCGCGAGAGCGGCGGCGGCGGCGGTGAACAAAGCTTCGGGATCGCTGTCCTGGCAGCCCTGGGTGTCGCTGTTGGGGGAGAGCCGAACCGCCGTCCGCTCCGGCCCGACCATGTCGGCGATCGCCTGGGCCGCTTGCCGGAGCAGGCGGATCCGGTTCTCGACCGGGCCGCCGTAATCGTCGTCGCGCAAGTTGGTGCCGTCGCGCAGGAACTGGTCGATCAGATAGCCATTGGCGGCGTGCAGCTGGACTCCGTCGAACCCGGCGGCGATCGCGTAGGCGGCGGCCCGGGAATAATCGTCGAGCAGGCCCGGTATCTCGTCCGCCCGAAGCGGCCGGGCCTCGGCATAAGGCTGCCGCCCGTCATAGGTGTGGGCCTTGTGCGGAGCGGTGGTGCCGGAGGCGGAGACCGGCGCATCGCCGCCGAGGAAGCTCGGATGAACGACCCGGCCCATGTGCCAGAGCTGGCAGAATATGCGGCCCCCGGCCTCGTGCACCGCCTCGACCACGGGCTTCCACGCTTCCCTTTGCTCCTCGTTCCAGATTCCGGGGGCATAGGGCCAGCCGAGGCCCTGCCGGCTCATTCCGGTCGCTTCGGTGATGATGAGGCCGGCGCTGGAGCGCTGGCGGTAATATTCGATCATCAGCTCGGTCGGCACATGCTCGCGCGTCGCTCGGCCGCGGGTCAGCGGCGCCATGACGATGCGGTTGGGGCACAGCACGGCCCCCAGCTGGATCGGATCGAAGAGGGTCGGCATCTACATTCCTTGACGGGGGCGAGGGCCGACCCGTAGCGGCCCCGGAGCCACAATGCAGCAATCTCGATCATCCTCCGGCGCGGCCGGCCGCTACGCCTTTCCGGCCCTGATCCTCGGCAACCTGATCCTGGCGCTCGGGCCGTGGATGGTCCGGCTCACCGACGTCGGCCCGGTGGCGTCCGGCTTCTGGCGGCTGGCGCTGGCGATTCCGTTTCTCTTCCTGCTCGCCTGGCGGCAGCAGGCGGGACGCGAGCCGCCGTCGCGGGCGCTGGTGGCGATGGTCGCCGT
>DASVTA010000163.1:0-4541 GCA_036387815.1 Allosphingosinicella sp. | reverse complement strand
CAGCCGGTCTTCGCGACGGCGGCGGGATCGTCCTTCTTCATCGTCCCGGCCCGCGTATCCTTGAGGTCGGCGCGTTCGAAGAAATGGGTGTCGGTGGCGCCGGGCTTCAGGCAGGTGACGGTGACATCGCTGTCCTCGAGCTCGTTGGCGAGGGCGTCGGCGAAGCTGTCGACGAAGGCCTTGGAGCCGTTATAGACGGCCTGGAAAGCGCCGGCCATGTGGCCCGCGATCGAGCCGGTGATGAGGATTCGGCCTTCGCCCCGGGCCACCATCGCCTTCGCGACCTGCTGGACCAGATAGACCGTGCCGGTGACGTTGGTGTCGATGACGTGACGCCATTCGGCCGGATCCTGCTCGAGAAAGGCGCGGCCGAGGCCGTGGCCGGCGTTGGCGACCAGGATGTCGATCTCCCGGCCGCCGGCGGCGTCGAGGAGACGGTCCACGCCGGCGAAGGTCGAAAGGTCGGTCTCGACGCTGCGGACCTCGACTCCATAGCCTTCGAGGGCGTTGGAAGCGTCCACCAGGGGCGTGTCGGCGGCGGCGATGAGGTCATAACCCTCCCGCGCCGCAAGCTTCGCCAGCTCGAGACCGATGCCGCTCGAGGCGCCGGTGACGATCGCGAGCTTGCCTTTTCCTGCCATGGCCCTTGCCTCCTTCGCTGCCGTTGCCACTGAACCTCGGGGGGAAGGCCCGGTTCCCCTCCACGGTTGCGAAAACAGGCGTTGCGGAGGGGCCGGGGCGAGGATAGCCTGGCAGGGACGCAAAGGGGGGTCGGATCGTGAAAGCCCTGGGACCGCCGATCGCGGCAATTCTGCTTCTGGCGCCTGCCGCCGCGGCGGCGGAGCCGGTCTATTTCCACAAGCCCAATGTCGAGCGCGAGGCGTTCGAGGCCGACCTTTCGGAATGCGTGGAGCTTGCCGGAGGGGTTCGGATGCAGCGCCAGCCCCTTCCCTATTCGCCCAACATCTACGCGGCCGCCGCGGGAGCCTTCCTGGCGAGCTTCATGGCTTCGAAGGCCGAGCGCCAGATGACGAAGAACGTGCTTCGGACCTGCATGACCGACAAGGGCTATCGCCGAGTGGAGGCGACGGACGCGGTGTCGGACGAGCTCAGGAAGCTGGACAAGGCCGAGCGCGCCGCCCGCCTGTTCACGCTCGCCGCTTCGCCCGAGCCGGCCGGCCGGGTGCTTCCGCAATGACCCGTCTCGCGCTTCTCGCCGCGCTCGCGCTGGCCGCGACCGCCACTCCCGCACAGGCGAAGACCCTGAAGCAGGTGCCCGCGGCCCTGAACCCGGCCAAGGCCTACATGCTGGTCGAGTATAAGCTGCTGAAGAACCCGTTCGCCAACTTCCCCGGTTCGCGCAAGACGATGCCCCTCAAGGCGGGCCTCGCCTTCGGCCGCTACGACCCGGCGCTCCTCGACATCAGGGGCATGGGCAAGGCCAGCGGCAATCCGGTCCCGGCGGGGCAGCAGCCGATCGAGGGCTTCCGCTACAAGCCGATCGCCAAGGGCCCGGCCACCCGGCTGATGCTGATCGAGGTCGATCCGGGCACCTGGGTCGTTCAGGGTTTCGGCAATACGAGCTTCTCGCTCGGCTCCTACGCGTTCGAGCTGGAGCCGGGCACGGTCACCGACCTCGGAATCGTCGAGGCCGAGCCGGATTGGGCGGACGGCCAGAAACCTCCCGACATCGGCGACGTCCTCAAGGCCGGGCTTGCCGGGCCCTTCTCCAAATCGCCGGACATCGCTCCGATGCGCGCCGTCTTCCGTCCGCGCGCCGGCGGCGACATCCCGCTCCCGGCCGGCATTCCGGCGGAAAAGGTTCGGCCGGTCGCCTTCATCCCGGGGGCGAAGTTCGGCAATTATCTCGGCGGGCTGGTCAACAAGATCGAAGGCGTCAACGCGAGCCTGCGCAGCCCCGACTGAACGGATCCTTCACCGCGGCAATCCCCACGGCTGCCAGGCGCGCTGGAGCTGCGCTACCCGGTGCGGAGCCTGAACGGCCGCTACAAGGGCGGCCGCAACGCCGGTCACGAGACCGTCCGCAACGCCCCCTGCACGGCGTTTATGATCGACACCAGCTCGCCTTCCGAGACGATCTGGGCGCTCAGGACGTCACCGGCCGACAAGTGGCCCGGCATGGCCGTTCCCGTCTGAAGGACTACGTTCTTATGGCTCAGCCACGAGGAAACTATCACGGCAGTGGCCTGATTGACTAACAACACGTTCTGATCGTCACGGGTCATTCCAGACGAAGCTACCGTCGGAAGAGCGAAGTTTATGCTTT
The DNA here is from genome assembly GCA_036387815.1 of Allosphingosinicella sp. Taxonomy (GTDB): domain Bacteria; phylum Pseudomonadota; class Alphaproteobacteria; order Sphingomonadales; family Sphingomonadaceae; genus Allosphingosinicella. Next base: position 2,254 of record DASVTA010000163.1, on the reverse strand, counting down.
CCATTTAAACACTCCTTGGTCACCCAGAGCTCACGCTGAGCAGGTAAGATCATTGCGCAATGATTCCCTGCTTGACGCAAGAAAACGCTGACAAGTGAGGATAGGCTATAGTCCCCGCTTGCTCAACCACAGCTGCTTTACCGATTAGCCAGTTCAGTTTCTGCCGATGCACACAATGACGGCTTCGGTGGATGATGCGCTTGGGAGGGGTTCGGGTTTGTAGTCGCCCCAGGGATTGGCTATCGGGATGCCATGCGGAGCCGCTCCCTCTTCGCCACCCTTTTCTATGAGGGGGCGCTCGCCGATCCTGACCTCCTCGCCGAGCTCGACGAGGCCTGCCGGGCGCTGGCCCGCGACGACGCCGCCGGGCGGCGCTGGTCGCGCGAGCACGGCTATCGCGGCTACACGTCCTACGCCTCGCTTAACGATCTTCCGACCCGGGACCCGAGCTTCGGCACGCTGGTCCGGGTCCTCAACCGGCATGTCGCCGCGTTCGCCGCCGAGTGCGCCTTCGATCTGGGAGGGCGCCGGCTGAGGCTCGACAGCCTGTGGGTCAACGTGCTGAAGCCCGGCGGCGCCCATTCCGGCCACATCCATCCGCACAGCGCCGTCTCGGGCACCGTCTACGTGGCGGTGCCGCCCGGTTCGGGCGCCCTCAAGCTCGAGGATCCCAGGCTTGCGATGATGATGGCGGCCCCGCCCCGGCGGGCCGACGCGCCGGAGGATCTGAGAAGCTTCGTCTACGCCGATCCGGCGCCGGGCGCGATCTTCCTGTGGGAGAGCTGGCTCAGGCACGAGGTGGCGCCGGGGACGGGCAAGGAAGAGCGGATCAGCATCAGCTTCAACTACCGCCTCTAGCGGCCGCTCCGGCGGGCTCCGCCACGTCTCCCGTCAGGCGAAGCGGCGGGGATCGACCTTCGCCATGGGCACCGCGCACTCGACCGCGATCCGCGCCGCCAGTAGCGGATCGAGAACCTGGCATCCCTCGCCGATGGCGCGCTGAAGCGCAAAGCCCGCGGCCGCGGGACGCTGCGGCGGCGGCACCTCGTAAAGGTCGAGCGCCTCGGACATCCGCCCGCGGCCGTGCCTCACCCAGTCGAACGGGGACAGCGCCGGCTGGTGCGGCTCCGGAACCTCGGGCCTTCCGAAATCCGGCGAGCCGACGCGGCTTGCGGTCCGCTTCATCGCCTCGTGGACCATTTCCAGCGAAACCGGAGCGCCCTGAGCGTGCGCCGCTCCCAGGACGAGGCTCAACAGCGCGCTTTCGCTCTCCAGCAGGAAGCGATTGGGCAGGTCTCCGAAAAAGTAGATATTACCCTCCCGGTCCTGAAGCTCCATCATCCCGGCGGCTTTCGGAGTGAGTCCTTCCCGGCCGAGCTGGTCGAGCGCGGCCGTCAGGCACAAATGGCCTCCGATGGAAGCCAAAGCGGCGATAAGATCCTCGATCCTTACCCGGCCGCCCTGCTCCGACAGCATCTGCACGAAGAGATCGAACACTATGCCGCCGACGACCTGCGCCCGGACGAGCGGCTCCTGCTTCTCGCGCTCGTCGAGGTGCCTGAGCACCGCCTGATGGCCCGGGTGGGAATGGGGGTCGCCGGAGTCACCACCGCCAGCCGCCGGCGGAGGCGGAGGCGGAGGCGCCGGCGGATGCTGAACTTTCTTGCGACCGAACATGCCTCGTTCCTCTCCAGCGGCACCGCACTGGGTCCTAACGCGGAAGCGGTCAACATTTCGTAAGTCAAAGGGCCAGTAACAGGCGCGTGGCCGCTGAACATGTTGCGGCGGGTAAGCGCCCAAGCGGTTCTTCCATTCGGAACTTCGCAGTTTGTTCGAAGAACCTCGGTCTCGACGACGCAACCCGTTCAGCAAGGCTGCTTTACGGCAGCCAGCTATATTCCCACCGCCAGGGCAGGCCAGTCTCGCCGAGGATCGATTCGACCAGCGCCGGAAAGGCGGCCTCCGCGCGAACGTCGTTGGCGAGGAGGACGACGCAGCGGCGGCCTCGCTCCAGGCAGACCCAGATATTGCCGGTGCTGTCGTTGTGGCCGCCCTTGAAGAAGCCCCTGCCCTGCGGCCCTTGGAAAGCGACGATTCCGAGGGCCGCCGCCAATCCCTTCCAGCGTTTGTCGGGCGCGGCTTCAGGCGCCATGCTCGGGAACTGGGCGGCCGAGGTGATCGGCAATTGCCCGCGCAGCATCTCGGCCCGCGACGAAGGCTTCAGGCCCTCGCCGCGCATGAAGGCGGCGGCGAA
>DASVTA010000162.1:0-8004 GCA_036387815.1 Allosphingosinicella sp. | reverse complement strand
GGGACGGCCTTTCCATTGTCAGCCGGAATGCGGCCTGGTCTTCAGGCGCGAACCCCCGTGGAGGCTGCGCTCACCCGACCCGCCGCTTGCGGCATTTGACAATGAGACATCAGACCACCTCCTTTCCGTTGTTGAACGATGCCAGGAAGATGGGCGGAGATTGAAAAAGTTCAAGAGGGGCAATCGCTTACGTCATCCCGGCGAAAGCCGGGACCTCGGGGAGACCCGCCGAGCCTAGCTGTCCTGGGGTCCCGGCTTTCGCCGGGACGACGGGGGATCAATAAGGCGGCTTGTCCAGCCCCGCCGGGCTCTTCGTGAAGATCTCGCAGCCGTCTTCGGTGATCCCGATGCTGTGTTCGAACTGGGCGGAGAGGGACCGGTCGCGCGTGACGGCCGTCCAGCCGTCCTCGAGCAGCTTCACGGCCGGCTTGCCGATGTTGATCATCGGCTCGATCGTGAAGAACATTCCAGGGCGAAGCTCCGGCCCGCTGCCGGGGCGGCCGGCATGGACGACCTCGGGCGCATCGTGGAACAGGCGGCCGAGGCCATGACCGCAAAAATCGCGAACGACGCCGTAGCGGTGCCTCTCGGCATAGGTCTGGATGGCGTGGCCGATATCGCCCAGGAACTTGCCCGGCCTCGCCTGCTCGATTCCGAGCACCAGGCAATCGTAGGTGATGTCGACCAGCCGGCGCGCCCGGATCGGCACGTCGCCGACCAGGAACATGCGGCTGGTGTCGCCATGCCAGCCGTCGAGGATGATGGTCACGTCGATGTTGACGATGTCCCCGTCCTTCAACGCCCGATCGCCCGGGATGCCGTGGCAGACGACATGGTTGATCGACGTGCAGCAGCTTCCGGTGAAGCCGCGATAGCCGAGGGTCGCGGGGATGCCGCCGCGGGCCTTCATCTCGCGATGAACGATGTCGTCTATCGCCTGGGTGCTGATTCCGGGCACCACGTGGGGGACAAGCGCATCGAGCACTTCCGCCGCGGCCCGGCCGGCGCGGCGCATCCCTTCGAAGCCCTCGGGTCCGTGAAGCTTGATCGCTCCGCTGCGGCCGATAACCTCCGTGCCGCTGATCGCCTGATATTGGGTCATTGGGGCGATATAGGCGAAAGCGCCCGATTTTGCACGGGGCCATCGCCCCTTCGTCACCAGACCCTTGCCGTCATTCCGGCGGAGGCCGGAATCCATGAACTCGGTAGTAAAAAAACGGATGCGGCTGTGTGAATGGATCCCGGCCTCCGCCGGGATGACGAGTAGCCGGGGAGGCGTTAAAGCGGTCGCATGACCGAAGAACGCATCTGGACGGCCGGGCTCCTGGTCATCGGCGACGAGATCCTCTCCGGCCGCACCCAGGATCGGAACATCGCCCAGATCGCGGTCTGGCTGAACCTGCAGGGGATCAGGCTGAGCGAGGTCCGGGTGGTTCCGGATGTGATCGAGCGGATCGCCGAAGCCGTGAACGCGCTGAGGGCTGGAAACGACTATCTGTTCACCACCGGCGGCATCGGTCCCACCCACGACGACATCACCGTCGATGCAATCGCCCACGCGATCGGCGTACCCGTGGTCGTCCATCCCAAGGCGAGGGCGATGCTCGAAGCTTATTACGCCACCCGCGGCGGCCTCAACGAGGCCCGGCTGAGAATGGCCCGGGTTCCGGACGGCTCGGAGCTGATCGAGAACCGGATGTCGGGAGCGCCGGGGATCCGCCACGGCAACCTCTTCATCCTCGCCGGGGTGCCCCACATCGCCACCCAGATGCTGGACTCCCTCAGCGGGACGCTCGAAGGCGGCCGCCCCTTGCTGTCGCGCACCCTCGGCTGCTGGACCGCGGAGAGCGAGGTCGCGCAGCTCCTCGCGGAGGTCGAGCGCGCCCATGAAGGCTGCCAGATCGGCTCCTATCCCTTCTTCAGGGAGGGGCGGGTCGGCGCCAATTTCGTCATCCGCTCGACGGAGGAGGCGGCGCTCAGGGAGTGCGAGGCGCACCTCGTCGAGCGGCTCGAGGAAGCGGGCAGGGAAGCGGTGCCGGAGGGCATTAGAGGATGATCGGGCTCTTTCTGGCAGCTTCACTTCAGCCCACGGATCTTCGAGCGCTCGACCGTGCGCATGACGGCTGGGCCAGATGCGTGGTGACGGCCGGGGCGAGCCTCGCGCCGCGCTCGTCCGACGCATTTTCGCTCACCGAGGCCGCGCAGCGCGCCTGCGCCCGCGAGGAAGCCGCAGTCCGGAAGGCTCTCACGGTCGAGCATCCCGCCGCGCCTTCGGCCGAGATCGACAGTCTCCTCGACCGGTTCCGCTCACGGATCAGGGGCCTCCTGTGGCGGCAGCCATGGGTCCGGACCTCGGGCATCTGCGCCCGGCAGCCGTCCTTCACTCTAAGCCTCGGGCCCCCGGAAACCTTCGTCGAGCGGATGGACCTCGCGGAGTCTTTCTACCAAGGTTGCCACGGCCGCGCGAACGGACAAAGCGCGAGGGTCTACTGGAGCTACGATGACGGCCGTCTTCGCCGACAGGCGCCTGGGCGGGCGGCCGCGCCGGGCGGACGGCAGATGCTGTCGCTTCACATCCAGGATCGCGGCGAAGGAGTCGCTACGGCCTGGCTGACCTGGTGGGACACCACGACCAGGGCGAGCTTTTGCCATTTCCACACGAAGGATCTCAGCGATGCATCGCTGGACGAGCGTTCCAATGCTTGCTTCCGGTCCCTCGGCGGGGCCGCCGGGGCGAAGTAAGCCCTGGAGCGGGCGAAGGGAATCGAACCCTCGTCGTAAGCTTGGGAAGCTTCTGCTCTGCCATTGAGCTACGCCCGCTCGCGTGGTCGATATCTAGGAAAGGCGACGGCGATTGTCGAGCCGCCAGAGTCCCGGCTCGATTGGCGGATTTGCGGTCGACCGGGTTTGCAAGCTATTGAGGGTCACCCCGGCGCAAGCCGGGATCGCCCCTGTCTCCACTTTTCGTGTTCATGGATGCCCGTCTTCGCCGGATGACGTCGCCTAAGATGCGATCATCACTCGACGATATGATCGAGCCGGACCCTAGCGCCGGTAGGGCGTGAAGTCGCCGAGGCGGCAATAGGGACCGGGGATGCCGCCGGGCCGCTCAAGCGTGCGGAAGCGCTCGCCGCTGCAGAAACGGGAGCCCTCGTACGGCTCGAGGATCAGCATGGCGGTGGGGCGAAGGCCGGGACAGGCGGCCGGGAGACGATTTACCCAGACCACGTCGCCCTCCTCGTAGACGAGGGTCCTCGAATCGTGGGGGTAGAGATTCGACGAAGCGCTTACGCATCGCTCCGCCGGGCCCGCGCTTCGGCTCGCAAGGTCCAGCGACAGATCGGCGTCGCGCGCCGGGCTTGCGGCGCAGGCGGACGTCAGGAGCAGGATCGGAAGCAGACGCATTGCGGCTCGAGAACGCCCGGGCGCCGCAACCGCTCCCGCTAGCCCGAATGCTCCGCGGCGAAAGCGGCGGCCGCGCCGAACAGGCCCGGCTGCTCATAGGTGATGATCTTGACCGGGATCTCGGCCATCCGCCGCTCGAAGCGGCCCTTGGCGAGGAAACGGTCGCGGAAGCCCGAGCGGGGCAGGTGCCCGGCCAGGCGAAGGCCGAGGCCGCCCCCGATCACGACGGCCCCGGCCCCCTGGGCCAGGGCGATGTCGCCGGCGGCCGCGCCCAGCGAAAGGCAGAAGCGGTCCAGCGCGGCCGCGGCGAGGCTGTCCTCCTCGGCCACGGCCGCCTGCCAGAGCGCCTTTTCGTCACGGAAGCGGATTTCCCGGCCCTCGATCGCCGCCAGCGCCTCGTAGAGGTTGGCGAGGCCCATGCCCGAGGCGACCCTTTCGACCGAAACCCGGCCGTGGCGCAGGCGAAGCCGGGCGAGGATCCGGTCCTCGATGGCGTCGAGCGGAGCGAAGTCGATATGGCCGCCCTCGGTCTCGATGACCTGGTAATCGCCGCCCCGGCGGAGCAGCTGGGCGACTCCCAGGCCCGTGCCGGGGCCGAGGACGCTGATCACCCCCTGTTCGGGCAAAGGCCGCTCCGGTCCGCAAAGATGGCTGAAATGCTCGTCGCCGAGCCGGGCGACGGCGTGGGCGACGGCACCGAAATCGTTGACCAGCGTGAAGCGCTCGACCTGCAGGTTCGAACGGATGGAGGCGGGCCGGATCGTCCAGGTATGGTTGGTGAGCCTGAGCACCTCGCCCTGCACCGGGCCGGCCAGCGCGATCGCGGCCGCCGGCGGAAGCGGCCTTTCGATGCCGGCGCCGAAAGCCGCCCATGCCGCGTCCAGGCTGGGATGGTCGGCGGTCCTGAACGTCCGTTCCTCGCCCAGGCGCAGCACACGGCCGCTTTTCACTTCGGCCAGGGCGAAGCGGGCGTGGGTGCCTCCAATGTCGATGGCGACGATCTGTGTCATGGACGCAGCGTACCAACTCCATAAGGCCGGACACTGCAACCCCGCCCCTTGCAGTGTCCGCCGCGTCGGCGCAGCATGGCCGGACGGGAGGTCGGATGGCGGATTCGAAGAGGGACTGGACTCGGCTGGTGACGGGAGCCGCGGTCGCGCTGGGCATCGGCTCGGTGTTCGCCGCGCTCGTCGCCGCCCTTGGCAGCGGGGTGGAAATGTGGAGCTTCCGGGCGGGGCTGGGCGCCTTGCGCTACCTGTTCTACGCGGCGGCGGCGGGCGCGGCGCTGGGGCTCGTCGGCCTCGTCATGGCGCGGCGCCGGGCGAAGCTGATGCTCGCCAATCTCCTCGCCCTGGTCGTCGCGCTCGGCTTCGTCCTCTATCTCGGCAATCTCGTCCGGACCGCGAAGAGCGTCCCCGCCATTCACGACGTCGCCACCGATCTCGACGACCTTCCGCAATTCACCCGGCTCAAGGTGCGGGCCGACAATCTCGAGAATGTCCCCGACGAGGGCAAGCCGGAGCTCAAGGCGATGGCTCTGGAGGAGAGGTGGAAGGCTCTCCATCGCGCTCATTATCCCGACATCCGGACGGTCCGCCTCGCGGTTCCGCCGACGGAGGCGGTGCGCCGCGCCGCGGCCCTGGCCGGAGAGCGCGGCTGGCGGGTCGCCCTGGTCGACATCGACAATGTCGAGGCGACCGACACCAGCACCTTCTTCCGCTTCAAGGACGATGTCGTGGTCCGGGTCCGGCCCGCGCCGGGGGGAGGCAGCCTTGTCGACATGCGCTCGATCAGCCGGGTTGGAGGGAGCGACGTCGGAATGAATGCGAAGAGGATACGGTCCTTCCTGGCCGACCTGCAGCGGGGCTGATCGCGACGATCTGCCGTTGCCGGCGGGCGCTAGCGCCGCTTCTCGAACCGCCGCCTCGACGCCTCGTCGTCTTCCGGCCTCCGGTACCGCGGCTGGGGCAAAGGCGGAAGCTCGGCCCGGACGAGGCGGCCGTCCCGATCCTTGTCGAGCAGCACGAAGCGCTGGTCGGCCGCCTGTTCGAACTCGCCTCTAGTCACGCCCCGGTTCATGTCGGAATCGGCCGCGATCACGGGCTGCGGGATGTTGAGGAAGGCGTAGCGGCCGGCGCCGTCCAGCCCGGCCTTGAAGACCTGCACCCGCCGCTGCCGGCCGCCGCGCCAGCCGCCCACTTGAGTGGTCCGCATCTGAAGGCCGAGCTGGACCTCCGGCGCCACCTCGTTCTCGTAGCGGGCCATTTCGCCGGGCTCGATCTCCGAATCGCGATCCAGGTCCAGAAGCGCGAAGAAGCGCGCGGCGTCCCGCCGAAACTCGGCGGGAACGAGGGCGCCGTCGCGGTCGGCGTCGGCCGCCCCGAACCAGGTTCCGACGATATCCGCCGCCGCATCCGCCGAGCGGAAGGGCTCGCCCATGGGGCTCAGGAAAATCCCCGCCGGAGCAACCGGCGGTGCCGGCTGAGCCGCGGCGGCGGCGGGGGTGACGGCGAGCAGGATCGGGAGGAGCAGGCGCATTTCCCCTTGATGGGCCCGCAAGGGCCCGCCGACAAGCTCAACGCGCGGCCGTCACTCGCCAGATCGTGTTGCCGACGTCGTCGGCGACGAGCAGCGCCCCCGCTTTGTCGACGGCGACTCCGGCAGGGCGGCCGCGCGCGCGCCCGGGTCCGTCGAGAAAGCCGGTGAGCACGTCCACGGGCCGGCCGGAAGGGCGGCCCGAGGCGAACGGAACGAAGATCACCTTGTAGCCGCTCGCGGGCCTTCGGTTCCATGAGCCGTGCTGGCCGATGAAGGCGCCGCCGCCGAAGCGCCGCCCGAGCGGCCCGCCGGAATGGAAAACGAGGCCGAGCGAGGCGGTGTGCGCGCCAAGCGCGTAATCGGGGACCAGCGCGGAGGCGACGAGGTCCGGCCGGGGCGGCTTCACCCGAGCGTCGACCCGGCTTCCGAAATAGGAATAGGGCCAGCCGTAGAATCCGCCCCTGCGGACTGAAGTCATGTAATCGGGAACGAGGTCGCTCCCCAACTCGTCCCGCTCGTTCACCGCCGCCCACAGGACGCCGCTCGCCGGCTCGACGGCAAGGCCCACCGCATTGCGCAGGCCGGTCGCGAACAGGCGCTTGGCGCCGGTGGCGCGGTCGATCTCCCAGATCGCGGCCCGCCCTTCCTCTTCGGCCATTCCGTGCTCGGCCACGTTGCTGTTGGAGCCGACGCTGGCATAGAGCCGGGCGCCGTCCGGTCCGGCGACGATTGTCTTGGTCCAATGGTGGTTGCGGTCCCCGGCCGGCAGGCCGGTGAGCTTCGTTCCGGCCGCCGCGATTCGCGTTTCGCCCTCGCGATAGGGGAAACGCACGATGGCGTCCGTGTTGGCGACATAGAAATCGCCGCCGGCCAGAGCCATCCCGAAAGGCGAGTTGAGGCCGGAGAGGAAGACCGAGCGCGTCTCGGCAAATCCGTCCCCGTCCGAATCGCGAAGCAAGGTGATCCGGTTGGCGCTCCGCCCCGCAGCGCCGGCCCTCTTCATTATGAACTTCTCGATCTTCGCCTTAAGCCCCTTCTTCCCCGGCCGGGGCGGTGCGTTCGTCTCGGCGACCAGGACATCGCCGTTGGGAAGCACGTGGAGCCAGCGCGGGTGGTCGAGGCCCTCGGCGAACGCCGTGACCTTGAGGCCCGGCGCCGGCGTGGGCGAGGCGCCTCGCCAGCCGGTCGCCTCGGCCACGTTGACGGTCGGGATGAGCGACCTGGCCGGCTTTGGAAGCACCGGGGCCGGTCCGATGCCGGCGTCGACCGGCAAGGTTGCCCGTTCGCAACTGGCGAGGACGAGGATCAGCCCCAGGACGAGGACGGCGGCCCCTGTCAGCACGAGCTTGCGGAGCGACATCGGCATCTCCTCCCGCTCCCGGTTGAGACGCGGCGGCCCGAAGCCTAAGGCGGGGCCGTCATCGGGACAAGGAGGACGGATCATGATCCCACTGAGGCGGCTTGGGCGGGGCGGCCCCGAAGTGTCCGCGATCGGGCTGGGCTGCATGGGCATGTCCGAATTCTACGGCGCCGGCGACGAAGCCGAATCCATCGCCACGATTTACGAGGGGCTCGAGCGCGGCGTCGGCTTTCTCGACACCGCAGACGTGTACGGGCTCGGCCGCAATGAGGAGCTGGTTGGAAAGGCGATCGCCGACCGCCGCGACGAGGTCTTCCTCGCGACCAAGTTCGGCCTCGTCCGCGGCGAGGACGGCAGCTTCAGGGGCGTGTGCGGACGTCCCGATTATGTCCGCTCCGCCTGCGAGGCGAGCCTCAAGCGGCTCGGGGTCGAGGTCATCGACCTCTACTACCAGCACCGGGTCGATGCCGGAGTTCCGATCGAGGAGACGGTGGGCGCGATGGCGCAGCTCGTCGCGGAGGGGAAGGTACGCTTCCTGGGCCTCAGCGAAGCCGGGCCGGCGACGGTTCGCCGGGCGCACGCGGTTCATCCGATAGCCGCTCTCCAGACGGAATATTCGCTGTGGAGCCGCGACTCCGAAGCGGCGGTGCTTCCGACGGTGCGGGAGCTCGGGATCGCCTATGTCGCCTACAGTCCGCTCG
>DASVTA010000161.1:0-3674 GCA_036387815.1 Allosphingosinicella sp. | reverse complement strand
GGGCGCGAAGGCCGGACGCGAGGGCGTCGTTCAGATCGGTGCGCATTCGCCGATAGGCGGCGAGCTCGTTGCCGAAATCCTTCTCGGCGCCCTCGAGCGCGACGCTGGTGAACTCCGCCAGCTCCTCGCACACCAGCTGGGAATCGAGACGGCCCTCGGGCAGGGTCACGTCGGTCTTTGCGGCGAGCGGAAAGGAGGAGTCGCAGGCGGGACCGAGGTTCTGCCACTTGCCGCCGGTAATGCCCGCCTCCAGCTCCCGCATGCGCTTGTTGACCCGGTTGGCGGTCTCCGGCTCGAACTCGCCGCCGCCCGACGCGGCGAGCAGCGCGTAGTGGAAGATCTTGCCTTGCGCGGCGAGCGGCAGCGGCGCCTGCACGTCGGTGACCGCCGTTCGCGCGGAAGCCGCGGCGACGACCGCGCAGGCCGCCGCCCTGTCGACCGGTTCCGCCGGCAGCTCGAGCGGCTTGGCGCCGCACGCCGAAAGGGTGAGCACGCAGGCCAGGAGGGCGGGAACGAGTCTCAACGGCTTGGCTCCGTCGTTACGGTCGGGGAATGGAGGAAAGGCCTGTCGCGTTCCACAGTCAAGTGGCGGAAACCCGTCATTGCGAGTGGCCCTTCGACGCCGCCTGCGGCGGCGCTCCGGATAAACTGCCGCTACGCGGCAGCGACGAAGCAATCCAAATGCGCGGATGCGACAGCCTCGGCACTGGATTGCTTCGCTTCGCTCGCAATGACGGAGCCTGCCCTCAAACGTGGATCGGCTTGCCCGTCACCGCCATCGCCGCTTCCTTCATCGCTTCCGAATGGGTGGGGTGGGCGTGGCAGGTGTAGGCGATGTCCTCGCTGGTCGCTCCGAACTCCATCGCCTGGGCGGCCTGGGCGATCATCGTCCCGGCGACCGAGGCGATGATATGGACTCCGAGCACCCGATCGGTGCGGGCGTCGGCGAGCACCTTGACGAAGCCGTCCGTCTCCCGGTTGGTCTTGGCCCGACTGTTGGCCATCATCGGGAACTTGCCGACCTTGTAATCGACGCCCGCTTCCTTCAGCTCCTCCTCGGTCTTGCCGACGGCGGCGATCTCCGGGAAGGTGTACACCACTCCGGGGATGACGTCGTGGTTCACGATGCCGATCTGGCCGGCGAGGATCTCGGCGACGGCGATGCCCTCGTCCTCCGCCTTGTGGGCGAGCATCGGCCCGGGAGTGACGTCGCCGATGGCGTAGACGCCCTCGACCGCGGTCCGGAAATCATGGTCGACCTCGATCTGGCCGCGCTTGTTGAGCTCGACGCCCGCGGCTTCCAGGTTGAGCCCGTCGATGTTGGGCCGGCGCCCGATCGAGACCAGGACCACGTCCGCCTCGATCGTCTGGGCCTCGCCGCCCTGCGCCGGCTCCACGGTGAGGGCGACGCCTTCGCCGGCCTTCTCGGCCCGGGTGACCTTGGTCGAGGTGCGGATTTCGAAACCCTGCTTCCTGAAGATCTTGCCCGCTTCCTTGCGGATTTCCCCGTCCATGCCCGGCAGGATTTGATCGAGATATTCGACCACCGTCACCTTCGCGCCGAGTCTGCGCCAGACGGAGCCCAGCTCCAGGCCGATGACGCCGCCGCCGATCACGACCAGATGGCGCGGAACGCTTGCAAGCTCCAGCGCCCCGGTGGAATCGACGATCCGCTCCTGGTCGATTTCGACTCCGGGAAGCGGGGTCACCGAGGAGCCCGTGGCGATGACGATGTTCTTCGCCGAATAGGCCTGCCCCGCGACGTCGATGGCGTTGGCGCCGGTGAACTTGGCGTGGCCCTTGAGCCAGGTCACCTTGTTCTTCTTGAACAGGAACTCGATGCCGCCGGTCAGCCCCTTGATCGCCTCGCGGCGCCCTGCGTGCATGACGTCGAGATCGAGCTCGACCCCGGTCGCCTTGATTCCCCATTTGGCCATCGTTCCGTGCGCCGCTTCCTCGAACAGCTCGGAAGCATGGAGCAGCGCCTTGGACGGGATGCAGCCGACGTTGAGGCAGGTACCGCCGAGCGTCTCACGGCTCTCGACGCAGGCGGTCTTCAAGCCAAGCTGCGCCGCCCGTATCGCCGCGACGTAGCCGCCGGGGCCGGCGCCGATGATGATGACGTCGAAATTGGTGTCAGACATTGGTCAACTCTTCTCCGGAAACGGCGTATGCCGATCATGCTCCGCGCCGAGGACGGCCATATGGCCCTTGACGCGGTCGAAATCCAGCAACGGGATCAAGCGGGGAATGATATCCAGCACATCCTCCGGCTCGAACCGGACGTAGATGATCGCCGGCGGAGGCGTAGCACCGTAGCGGAATATCAATTCGCCGAAATCTCGGTCGCAAGTGATGAGCGCCCGATCGGTCGCAACCGCGTAGGCTAGAACGTCCGTATCGCTGCCATCGGGGACAACCTCGGTTGAACGCACGACGTCATGGCCCTCAGCGGCAAGTGCAAGCGCGATTCGGCGCCCGATATTCGCGTCGCAGATAAGCTTCAAGCGGCGCGCGCGCGGCCGGCCGCGATGTAGCTTTCGTCGTGCATCAACTGGGCGGCAAACGCGGCCGCGGCCCGCAGATGCTCCGGCTTCACCTCGGGATACTCAACGGCGATCTGCTCGTAGGTCCACCCCGCGCCGACCAGCTTCAAGACTCGCTCGACGGTAATACGGGTGCCGCGAAACACGGGCTTTCCGCTCAATATTCCGTCGACGGAGTGGATATGTTCGCGCCAGTCCATCCTCACAAGTCTATCAGAAGCCGGGTCGGGTCTTCCAGCGCTTCCTTCATCCGGACCAGGAAGGTGACCGCTTCCCGGCCGTCCACCAGGCGGTGGTCGTAGGACAAAGCGAGGTACATCATCGGCCGGACCACCACCTGACCGTCCCTCACCACCGGCCGCTCCTCGATGCGGTGCATTCCGAGCACCGCCGACTGGGGCGGGTTGATGATCGGGGTGGAGAGGAGCGACCCGAAGATCCCGCCGTTGGAGATGGTGAAGGTGCCGCCCTCCATGTCGGCCATGGTCAGCGAGCCTTCCTTGGCCCGCCGCCCGAACTCCGCGATCGTCTTCTCGACCTCGGCGAAGCTCAGCGCCTGCGCGTCGCGGATGACCGGGACGACGAGGCCGTTCGGCGCCGAGACGGCGACGGAGACGTCGACATAGTCGTGATAGACGATCTCCTCGCCTTCTATGTAGGCGTTGACCGAAGGGACGTCGCGGGCGGCGAGCACCGCCGCCTTCACGAAGAAGCTCATGAAGCCGAGCCGGATTCCGTGCTTCTTCTCGAACAGGTCCTTGTACCGGCTCCTCGCCTCCATCACCGCCGTCATGTCGACGTCGTTGAAGGTGGTGAGCATCGCCGCCGTGTTCTGCGCCTCTTTGAGACGGCGGGCGACCGTCTGCCTGAGGCGAGTCATCCTCACCCGCTCCTCGCGGCGTTCGCCCGAGGCCGCCCGGGGCGCGGGCGGAGGGGGAGGAGGCGCGGCGGGCGGCGGCGCGGGAGCGGGCGTTTCCTTCGCCCTCGCCGCGGCCGCCATCACGTCGTCCTTGGTCAGTCGGCCGTCCTTGCCGGTGCCCTTGATCCTGGAGGGATCGAGCCCGAATTCGAGCACCAGCCGGCGCACGGAGGGCGAAAGGGTCAGCGCACCGCCGGCATCCTCGCCTG
>DASVTA010000160.1:0-3988 GCA_036387815.1 Allosphingosinicella sp. | reverse complement strand
GGCGGGCGGAGAGCCAGCGGCCCAGCTCCTCCTCGTCCAGATTGCCCAGGCAATGGATGTTGTCGAACATCACCTGGGCGCCGTTCGGCCCGGTCAGCGGCCCCGCCGCGCGGACCGGAACGCCGATCCGCCCGGCCGCGGCGTCGAGCGTTCCCAGGTTCTTGCCCTGATCCCACAGCCGCCCGGCGGTGAAGACGAAATCGTGCGGCGCCCCGACCGGCAGGGTCAGCGGCGAGCGGCCGTTATGGACGGTGCGAGGCGCCTGCTTGAGCCGATAACGGCGCTTCACCGCTTCGCCGAAGGCCGCCGTGGGCGTGATCACGGCGGCGGCGGCCCGCAGACCCCTGGAGACAAGATCGGTACGCCACGCAAAGTCCGCCGGCAGCTCGGTGCCCTGCACCGCTTCCCACCAGGTCGCGACGCAGCTGTGATGGACGGCCACCACCGGCCGGCCGAAATCCGCGAGCGCGGCGAGCGCGGGCGTGTTCAGCTGGACGAGATCCGCGCCGGCTTCGGCGGCGAGCTCCGCGACCGCCTCGGCCGCCGCGACGAGCGCGCTTTCGTCTTCGGCGAGCCAATCGAGCGCGAGGCCGGTGTCTTCGAGGCGGAGACCGGTTATCTGGGTGGCCGCCTTGATCTGCTCGGCGGTTGCGGCCGGCCCCATCAGCGCGAGCACGGTTTCGTGGCCGAGGCGGGAAAGGCCGCGGGCAAGGTCGAGGCTGTACTGCCACACTCCGCCCACCGCGTCCGCGGTGATCAGGACTCGCATCTTCACAATCCCCTTCCCGCGATGGACGCAATCGCACCGGCCTCGCTCTCCTCCCGTCCCGGACCCTCTGCCCTGGACGCCGGACGGCGGGAGTCGCGAAGCCACTCCAGCAGGTTGGCGACGCCCTGCTTCCAGGGCACCGCCGGCGAAAGAGCGAGGGCGTGGGCGATGGCGCGGGTGTCTGCGACGAAGTATCGCTGATCGCCCGCGCGCCAGTCGGCGAACTCCACCTCCACCTCCCGGCCGAGCAGGCCCGAAATATGGGCGAGCAGCTCCCGAAGCGACACCGCATTGTCGGGACCGCCGCCGAGGTTGAAGGCGCGCCCGGCGATGCGGTCGATCCGGTCCCAAGCCTTGAGATAGGCCTCGACGGCATTGGAGACGTCGAGGATGTCGCGTACCTGACAGCCGTCGCCGTAGAGGGTGATCGGCCGGCCCTCCAGCGCCCGGATGAGGAAGTGGGCGACCCAGCCCTGATCCTCCGTGCCCATCTGGCGGACCCCGTAGATGCAGCTCATCCGGACGACGGCGGTGCGCATGCCGAAGCTTCGGGCGTAGTCGAGGACATATTGATCGGCGGCGCCCTTGGAGCAGCCGTAAGGCGTGTGGAAATCGAGCGGGCGGTGCTCGCCGATGCCGGAGGCGGCGACGGCCGGGTCGACGGCGACATATTTGCCGCCGTCGAGACGGAACTCGAGATCGGCGAGGTCTCCATAGACCTTGTTGGTCGAAGCGAAGATGACGGGCGTTCCGGCGCCGCTCAGCCGGACCGCGTCCAGCAGGTTCAACGTACCCCGGATATTGATCTCGAAATCGTCGCGGGGATCGACCATCGAGGTGGTGACCGCGACCTGGGCGGCCATGTGATAGACCGCCTGCGCCTCGCGGGCGGCGCGGGCGAGCTCGTCCTCGTCGCGGATGTCGGCGACGACCGGCACGATCGAGTCGCCGTGGCGCTCCTTCAGCCAGGCGAGGTTGCCTTCGACTCCGGGCCGCGAGAGCGAATCGTAGATCAGCACCTCATGGCCCCGCTCGGCGAGCGCATTGGCGATGTTGCAGCCGATGAAGCCGGCGCCGCCGGTGACGAGGATCGGGCGGGAGTCTCGCATATTCATTTCTCCTCTCCCGTTCTTACGGGAGAGGGGCTCGATGCACTCAGCCCCCTCATGCCACCAGCCCCCGCGCCTCTAGCTCGGCCCGGGCCTCGTCGACCCGATCATCCGCGGTCTGGAGCGCCACCCACTCCGCGAGCTCGGCCAGGCCCTCTCCGAAGTCCTGGCCGGCGCGGAAGCCGAGCTTCTCCGCCGCCTTCGAGCCGTCGCAGAAGCAATGGCGGATGTCGCCGATGCGGGACTTGCCGACCGTCTGGGGCGCGATCTCGCTCCGTCCCATGGCGCGGGCGAGCTCCTGCGCGACCTCGGTCACCGAACGATCGTGGCCGGAGCCGATGTTGAACACCTCGCCCGCCGCCTGGGGCAGCTCGAGCGCGTCGGCGAAGGCGCGGGCAACGTCGCCGACATAGACGAAGTCGCGGCGCTGCTCGCCGTCCTCGAAGATCATCGGCGGCTGGCCGTTCAGAAGCCGGGAGGCGAAGATGGCGAGGACCCCGGTATAGGGGTTGGAGAGCGCCTGGCCCGGGCCGTAGACGTTGAACAGCCGAAGACAGACGCCTTCCATCCCGTAGGCTTGGGACATGATGAGGGTGGTTCGCTCCTGCACATATTTGCCGAGCGCGTAGATCGAGGCGAGATCGGGCCGCTTCCATTCGGGAGTGGCCACCGGGGTGAGCGGCCGGCCCTCGGCGTCGAGCGGATCCCAGCTCTGCTCCTCGCCGATCCTCGGCGCGCGCTTCGCCTCCTCCACCAGCGCTCCGTCGGCATCGCGGTACAGGCCTTCGCCGTAGATGCTCATCGACGAGGCGGTGACGACCCGGCGGACGGGCTGCTCGATCAGCTTCTCGAACAGGACGGCGGTGCCGACGTCGTTGACCGAAGTGTAGCGCTCCACGGCGTACATGGACTGGCCGACCCCGACCTCGGCGGCGAGGTGGACGATGCTGTCGATACCCTTGAGCGCGCTGGCCACCGCGTCGCCGTTGCGCACGTCGGCCCGGATCAGCTCCACCTCTTGGGCAAGATCTTCCGGGCGTTCACGGTTTCCGTGGACCTGTTCGATCAAACTGTCGAGAATCCGAACTTCGTGTCCGCGGCTGAGAAGCTCCCGTGTCACCGCTCGGCCGATAAAGCCCGCGCCCCCAGTAATCAAAACCCGTTCCCTCAACCCCTTCTTCCTTTCTTCTCGGCACAGGACCACATTCGGCGAGCTAAGGACAATTAGCCTCCGGTAAAGATCGTCGATGGATTAGTGCAAGTCGCCGGCAGCAAATTTCAAGGACGTGTCGATCAAGTCAAGTCCTATATCTTAAATCAATAACATAGATTAGAACGCAACAGCATCTTCTACATCAACCCTTCTGCATGAAGGATTGTTCCGGAAGAATATCGTTCCGGTGCCGCACCGAGCGCGGAACAACTGCCGGTCCTTGCCGGTTGGTCGGGCCGATGAGGGTTTCCCCGGTAGCAGTGCGGTCGACTTGCCTCCCTGCGCGCGCAGCGCGTGCGGAGGGGGACCGCCCGAAGGGTGGTGGAGGGGTGAGTGCCTCGACGCAAGTGGTCACGCGCGAGCTCCTCCAGCGCCCGCGCCATCTATCCCTCCACCATGCTTCGCATGGTCCCCCTCCCCATCCGGCGATGGGGAGGCAGCGATGACCGCGACCCTCCTCCTGGTCCGGCACGCCGCCCATGTGGAGCTTGGCCGGATCCTTTCCGGGCGCCGGCGCGACGTCGCGCTCAGCGCGGAGGGGCTGGAGCAGGCCGAGATCGTCGCGGACCTGCTTGCGGTCGAGCCGGTCGCCGCGGTCTATTCGAGCCCGCGCGAGCGC
Source organism: Allosphingosinicella sp. (assembly GCA_036387815.1). GTDB lineage: Bacteria > Pseudomonadota > Alphaproteobacteria > Sphingomonadales > Sphingomonadaceae > Allosphingosinicella. The sequence continues at coordinate 278 of DASVTA010000160.1, read as the reverse complement.
GCTTACTACACCGCCCGCCAGATCGCCGAGGCGCACGAGCTCAAGGTGCAGATATCGGACCCGCTCGACGAGGTCGATTTCGGCCTGTGGACGGGGCGCAGCTTCGACGATCTGGAGGGGGATCCGGACTGGAGCGAGTGGAACGAGTCCCGCGGCACCGCCCGCCCTCCCGGAGGCGAGAGCATGTCCGAAGCGGTGGCCCGGGCGACCGCCGCTCTCCAGGCCATCGCGGGCGACCATCCCGGCGCCTGCGTCGCCTGCGTCAGCCATTGCGACAT
>DASVTA010000159.1:0-4229 GCA_036387815.1 Allosphingosinicella sp. | reverse complement strand
CCAGCGTCGCGTCGAAGTTCCTGCTCTCGATCGGCTGGAGATCGGGATTGCCGCCGTTCGCGTTCTGGAAGCAGTTGGGGCTGCTCGTACCCTCGCTCTGGCATGCGCCCGACGGCGGGAAGATGGTGCCCGATGGGCTGAGATCGCTGAAGTTCGGGCGCGTGCGGGTCTCCGTATAGGCGAGCCGCGCCTGGAGATTTTCCATGAAGCCGAGACGCATGCTCACGTTCGGCAGGATGTCCGTATAATCGTTCTCGCGAGTGATCACGGAAACGACCCCGGTCTGGTCATTGCGCTGGTTGCCGGTGAGCGAGCTCTTCGTCTGGACGACGCGGAGGCCGACGGTGCCGTCGATCGGGAAGCCGACGTCGAACTCGTAGCGCAACTGGCCATATCCGGCATAGGATTTCTCGTCCGCCGTATACTGCTGCGCGAGCACCGGCGCACCGAGCTCCCCGCCGTTCGGATTGATCAGCGTGGCGTAATCCCGGAGGGCCTGGAGGTTGGAGAACACGTCTCCATAGGACGCACCGACGAAACACCGCTCCGCCTGATAATCGTCATAGGCGAAGCCGCACCGCAGCGGTCCGATTGGGATCGGCAGCGTGGAAAGGGGCGGCCGCGGTCCGGTGCCGCGATAGACGGCGCCCTCCCGCCGTTCGGCGTCACGGGTGCTGTGGCGGATTCCGACCTGCAGGCGCGGCAGCGCCGACCATCCCGTATCCCACTCCGCATCGATCCGGAACTGGATGTCCTCGCCCTTGCGATACTCGCTGCGCTGGAAGAGGCCGCGATAGAGGTAATTGGCGGGGTTGGTCGTGTCGTAGTTGAGGTAATCGAAGGAACCGCCGCCGGGGCCGTCCTGACCGGCGAACACGACCTGGCGCTCGGGCGAGGCGTTGAGCGCATAATCGATGTTGACCTGCTGTTCGTCGTAGACGGACGAGGTCCAGGCGATGTCGGCCGACAGCTTGAGGTCGCGCGTAACGTCGAAGATGACTCCGCCGCCGACCTGAGCGGTATCGGTGTCGGCATTCCGGAATTCCTGGAATCCGTCCGGCGCATTCGGGCTGTTGACGCGCGCGCTGACCGGAAGGCCGTTGCTGTCGAACACGACGTCCGAAAGGGTGGAATTGTCGAACAGCGGGACGAACATCCAGAAGTTGCTGTCCCGCCCGCGATAGCCCTGGTAGAGAGCGTCGACATAGAATTGCAGGTCGGGATTGGGCTTGTACTGGATGGCCGCGTTGCCCGACGGCCGCACCCGGTCGCCGCTGCCGTAGAACAGGCCGCTGCCGTTCGGGGCGATGAACGCCGGCCGGTTTCCGGAGGCGGGTCGCGGCGACACGAACAGATCGTTCTCCCGAGTCGAATCCAGGAAGTCCGTATTCGTCACGGCGAAGTTGATGAGCATTCCGAACTCGCCATCGCCGACGTCCCAGCGATTGCTGGCGAGGATGTTGCCGTTCCAGTCCCATTTGCCGGACTGCTCGAACTTGACCGCGTTGAGCTGGCCGGAGAGCTCGAATCCGGTGAAGTCGAACGGACGGCGCGACCGAACGTTGACCTGGCCGCCGAGGCCGCCTTCGACCTGGTTGGCGGTGCCGGATTTGAACACTTCGAGCGCCGCGACGCTGCCGGCGGGGAAGTCCTGGATCGCGACGAATCGCTCGTCGCGCGTAAAGATCTCGCGGCCGTTATAGGTCGTGCTGATGTCGGGCAGGCCGCGGATGCGCACTTCCGCCGCTTCGCCCGCCGCGCGGTTGGCCTGGACGCCGGGGATGCGGGCGAGTGCCGCCGACGCCGTGACGTCGGGCAGCTTGCCGATGTCCTCGGCGACGATCGCATCCACGATCTGCTCGGAATTGCGCCTGATGTTCTGCGCAGACTGCAGGCTTCGGCGAAGGCCGGTGACGACGATCTCGGGTTCGGCCGCGGTGTCGACCGCGTCGTCCGTCTGCGCGGATCCCGCTTCCGTGTCGGCCGGCGATTCCTGCGCTTCGACAGCCGGGTCGGGCGGCGTCGACGGATCGCTCTGGGCCATTGCGGGCGTCGCCGCGAAGGCGAGAATTGCGGCGGACGAGGAACACAGGACGAGTGTCTTCAGGCGCATGTTCAAAGCCTCCCCGGCTGGCGAGCCCGTTGTCGGGCCTCTGTGGACCGATTCCCTATATTCAAGCGGCGGAAGCTGACAAGGCATTTGTCCGATTTATACATGAGTGTGGCTGCGCGGACGCAGGATGGATCAAGCGCCGCGCTCGACCGCCTCCAGCCCCAGCCACCGGGCGGTCAGCTCGAGCTCGCGCTCGAGCCGCTCGAGCGTCTCCGGCGGCGCCCCCGGCTCCAGCGTCACCGCCTGCACCCGCAGCCGGGAACGCTGGCGATCGGCCTTGAGATCGACCCGGGCGACGAGCCGCTCGTCGGCGAGGAAAGGCAGCACGTAATAGCCGTGCACCCGTTTCTCCGCGGGCGTGTAGATCTCTATGCGGTAGCGGAAGCCGAACAGCCGCTCGGTCCGGCCGCGCTCCCACACCAGCGGATCGAAGGGAGCAAGCAACGCCTGGCCGCGCACCCGGCGCGGCCGGCGGGCCTCCCGGTGAAGGAAGGCGGGCCTCGGCCAGCCCTCGACCGTCGCCGGCAGCAGAACCCCCTCCTCCACCAGCTCCGCCACCGCCCGCTTCGCCTCCTCGGGCTTCAGGCGGAAATAATCCCTCAGCTCAGCCTCGGTGGCGATGCCCAGCGCCCTTGCCGAGTGCGCCACCAGCGCGCGCTTCGCATCGCCCTCCTCCGGCGTCGGAAGCGCCCGGATGGCCGACGGGATGACGCGCTCGGCAAGGTCGTAGAGCCGCTCAAAGCTGGGCCGGCGGGTGGCGGTGGTGACGAGCCCGGCCCAGAACAGCCATTCCAGCGCCCGCTTGGTCTCGCCCCATTGCCACCAGCCGCCTTTGCCCCGGCCCTCCTCGAAATCCGAGGCCGCAAGCGGGCCCTCCGCCCGGATACGGTGGAGGACCGCGTCCGCCTCGGCTCTGCGTTCCCCGGCGAAGGCCTTAAGGCTTCCCCAGCCGATTTCGCCGCGTTCGGCCCGGGCCATCCGCCAGCGCAGCAGCGGATGCATCTCCAGCGGCAGTAGCGAGGCTTCGTGGGCCCAATATTCGAACAGCCGCCGCTCCCGCTTCGGACCCCAGGCGGCGCGATCGAGAAGCCCGCGGTCATAGGCGCCGAGCCTCGAGAAGGCGGGCAGGTAATGCGCCCGCACCAGCACGTTGACGCTGTCGATCTGGTGAAGGCCGAGCCGGGCGATGACCGCGCCTGCATGACGCCGGGTCACGCCTTCGGGCCGCTTGCCGCCGAAGCCTTGCGCGGCCAGCGCGATCCGCCGCGCCTGCGGGAGGGATATCCGGTCAGTCACCGCGTCGGGCCGCGGCCGGTTTCGGGCGCCAAGGCGTCGATGATCCGGCACTCCGAGATACTGCCGTGACGGCACTGGCCGATCATATGGTCGAGCTCCTTTCGCAGCGCGGTCAGTTCGGCGATCTTCTCACGGACCCTCAGCAGGTGCTTGCTGGCAATTTCGTCGACGGCGACGCAGGGCCGCTCGCGATCGTCGGCGAGGTCGAGCAATTCGCGGACCTGTACAAGCGAGAAGCCGAGATCACGGGCGCGGCGGATGAAGGTGAGGCGCCGGCGGTGCGCGTCACCGTAGCTCCGGTAGTTGGAGGCCGTCCGGGGCGGAGACGGCACCAGCCCCTCCCGCTCGTAATAGCGGATGGTTTCGACGTGGACTCCGGTCGCCGCCGCGATGTCGCCGATCTTCATGAAGCGCTTGACCCTGTAGTGGCTACAAGGTTCATAGAAGTCGCCGGTCCAGAAATCGAGAGGGAGCGGACAATGCACGACGACCAGACCATGGCGATCGGGCTACTCGCCTATTTCGCGCTTTTCTTCGCCTCGGCCTTCTTCTGGCCGACATGGCGCCTGTGGAGACGATATGGAACGAGAGCGCTGGTTGTTCCCCGCGACGACAGCGCGGAGGGCGTCGTCGGAAGATGGTTTCGCGCCACGCTGTTCGCCATACCCGCGATGCTGGTTCCGCCGGCCGTGGGACTGCCGCTCGAGGCTCTGGGCCGCTTGTCGTGGCTGGAAGACGGATCTCTGCGGCTCACGGGCTGGATCCTGCTCGCGGCCTCACTCGTCTGGGTAATCGGGGCGCAAGCGCAAATGGGCGGATC
>DASVTA010000158.1:0-2246 GCA_036387815.1 Allosphingosinicella sp. | reverse complement strand
GCCGGCGGCGGCGACAATTTCACGATCTTCAAGGAAGGCACGGATCCGGTCGGCGGGCTTCAGGACCTCGACGCCCTCGAAGCCTATATCGCCGCCGCCGGAACTCTCGCTCCGCCCGCGCTGGGGCGGGTGGAGAATCGGACTCCGAAGCCTTAGGCCCGTCATTGCGAGGAGCGAAGCGACGAAGCAATCCAGCGGGCGGATGCGCAGCACTGGATTGCTTCGCTTCGCTCGCAATGACGGAGCCCTACCGGAACGGCGGCTCGTCGAAGCTTCTAAGCTTGCGCGAATGCAGGTTTCCGCCCTGGTTCTTGAGGATCCTCAGAGTCTCGATCCCGATCCTCAGATGCTGGCTGATCGCTCGCTCGTAGAAGGCGTTGGCCTGGCCGGGCAGCTTGATCTCGCCGTGGAGCGGCTTGTCGGAGACGCAGAGCAGGGTGCCGTAGGGGACCCGGAAGCGATAGCCCTGGGCGGCCACGGTCGCCGATTCCATGTCGATGGCGACCGCGCGCGACTGGTTGAAGCGAAGCGCGGAGGACTGGATCTGGAGCTCCCAGTTGCGATCGTCGGTGGTGACGACGGTTCCGGTTCGAAGCCGGCGCTTCAGGTCCTGCGGCTCCTCGCCCGTCACTTCCGCGGCGGCGTCGTAGAGCGCCTGCTGGATCTCGGCGATCGGCGGGATCGGGATCTCGACCGGCAGCGTGCCGTCGAGGACATGATCGTCGCGAAGGTAGGCGTGGGCGAGGACATAGTCGCCGATCGTCTGGCTCGGACGCAGGCCGCCGCAATGGCCGATCATCAGCCACACTTCGGGGCGCAGGACGGCGAGATGGTCGCAGATCGTCTTGGCGTTGGACGGGCCGACGCCGATGTTGACGAGGGTGATCCCGCCGCCGTTCGCCGCGATCAGATGGTAGGCCGGCATCTGCACCTTGCGCCAGTTGCCGGCGGCGATCGCCGCGGCCGGATCGGCCGTATCGCGGGTGACGAGGATGCCGCCCGGGGCGGAAAGCGCCTCGTAGGGGCTGTCCTCCCGCTTCAGCTCCTCGACCGCCCAGCGGACGAACTCGTCAACGTAGCGGACATAGTTGGTGAAGAGCAGGTAGCGCTGCGTGTGCTCGACCGGAGTGCCGGTATAGTGGCGGAGGCGGGCGAGGCTGAAATCCACCCTCGGCCCGTCGAACAAGGCGAGCGGACGGTCCGGGTGGCGGCTGTAGTCCCAGGTGCCGTCCGCCACCTCGTCGCCGATATGGGAAAGCTCTGTCGCCGGGAACCAGCGGCTGAGGTCCGCGGCATGAACTCCGTCGAGGCGCAGGTCGTCGGTTCCGTCGAGGACGTAGGGGTAAGGGATCTCGCTCGACGATTTGCCGACCGAGACCTCCACCTGATAGTCGCGGACCAGATATTCGAGCTGCTCGGTCAGATATTTGCGGAAATGGCGCGGGCGGGCGATGCTGATCGCGTAGCGGCCGGGCTGGTTGAGCCGGCCGAAGGCGCGCGGCGGGAAATGCGGCGGCTGGTCGAAGCTGTAGTCGATCCGAAGCTCGGGATAAGCGAACAGGCCGCCCGCCCTCGCCTCCGCGTCGGGCCGCTCGCCGCGAAGCAGGTAGCGGGCGAGCGCGCCGCGAAGCGCGCCGACGGATTCATCGAACATCTCGCAAAGCTGGTCGATGATCTCTGGGATGGATTCGAGGTCGCTCATGTTGCCCTCCCCTTCGCACGGCTTCGCGCGCGGGGCTAGAGCGGTGCGGGACAGCGTCATCCCGGCGAAGGCCGGGATCCATGAACATCGTCGGCTGGAACCTCCACCCGCGGTGTTCATGGATTCCGGCCTTCGCCGGAATGACGGAAAGTAGTAGCATCCCGCCGTGCCCGAGCTTCCGAACCCCGTCTACTGGTCGATCCCAGGCTTCATCGGCCTTCTGGTGCTGGAGCTGTGGGTGGCGCGGCGGAGCCGGCGGCGCCTTCATGAGGGCAAGGACACCCTCACCTCGCTCGGTCTCGGGCTCGGAAGCCTCGTCGCCGGCCTGCTCTCGGCCGGGCTCGTCGTCGCGCTCTCCGTCTGGGTCTACCGCTTCCACCTGGTGGAGATCGGCTATGCCTGGTGGGCGTTCGTGCTTTGCTTCGTGCTCGACGATCTGGCCTATTACGCCTTCCACCGCTCGGCTCACCGGGTGCGCTGGTTCTGGGCGAGCCACGTCGTCCATCACAGCTCCGAGCGCTACAACCTTTCGACGGCGCTGAGG
>DASVTA010000157.1:0-5035 GCA_036387815.1 Allosphingosinicella sp. | reverse complement strand
CCCCCGGCCTTTCGGTTGCTAACAGCCCGGGGTCCTGAGGAGGGTAGTCGCTGTCCATGAACGTCCTGCTGCTTGGCTCCGGCGGCCGCGAGCATGCGCTCGCCTGGAAGCTCGCGCAATCGCCGCGGCTCGGCAAGCTGTTCGCGGCGCCGGGGAATCCGGGGATCGCCGAGTTCGCGCAGATAGTGGCGATCGACCCTGGAGACCACCGGTCCACCGTCGATTTCTGCCTGAAGAACTCGATCGAGCTGATCGTCATCGGCCCCGAGGCTCCGCTGGTCGACGGCCTCGCCGACAATTTGCGCACGATGGGCTTCTGCGTCTTCGGGCCCAACCGGATCCCGGCGCAGCTCGAAGGCTCCAAGGGCTTCACCAAGGATCTGTGCGCCCGCCACGGCATCCCTACCGCCCGCTACGCCCGCGCCTCCGACAGGCTTGCCGCCGAGGCGGCGCTGGAGGACTTCGCCGCTCCCCTCGTCGTCAAGGCCGACGGCCTGGCCGCGGGCAAGGGCGTCATCATCTGCTCGACCCTCGACGAAGCCCGGAGCGCGCTCGACGTCATGTTCGAGGGAAGCTTCGGAGCAGCCGGTAGCGCTGTCGTCATCGAGGAATTCCTGGAAGGCGAGGAAGCGAGCTTCTTCGCGCTCACCGACGGAACGGCCGTCGTCCCGTTCGGCTCGGCCCAGGACCACAAGCGCGTCGGCGACGGCGACACCGGTCCCAATACCGGGGGCATGGGCGCCTACAGCCCGGCGCCGGTGCTGACCCCGGAGCTGGAGGCGCGGGCGATGGACGAGATCGTCCGGCCGACCGTCGAGGCCCTGGCGGCGGCCGGAACGCCTTATTCGGGGATTTTATATGCCGGGCTGATGCTGACCGCCGACGGCCCGAAGCTGATCGAATATAACGCCCGCTTCGGCGATCCCGAATGCCAGGTGCTGATGATGCGGCTCGAAAGCGACCTTCTGGAGCTGATGTACTGCACCGCGCGCGGTCGGCTCGGCGAGACGGAGCCGCCGGTCTTCTCCGGCCGGTCCGCGCTCACCGTCGTGATGGCCGCGAGGGGCTATCCGGGGACGCCGGAGGCCGGGGGCGCGGTGGAGGGGATCGAGGCGATCCCGGCCGGTCCCGTGAGGGTCTTCCAGGCCGGAACGGCTCTTCGGGAGGGGCGGCTGGTGGCGAAAGGCGGCCGGGTGCTCAACGTCACCGCGCTTGGCGAAAGCGTCGCCGAGGCTCGCGACAGAGCCTATGAGGCGGTAGACCGGATCCGTTTTCCTTCCGGCTTCTGCCGAACCGACATCGGCTGGCGGGAGATCGCCCGCTCCGGCCGGGGCTGAGGCGGCCGGCCGCAGGAGCCGGAACTCGATTCGGGCTCGATCGCCGCTCCGCCTTGATCCCGAGCCGCTTCTGGAACAAGGACGGCCCGGGAGACGAAGATGAAGATCCTGATCGGCTTGGTGACGGCGCTGCTGATCGGCTGGGTCTGGCACGGCCCCCTCGGCAACGGCGAACGCCTGATCGCAACGCTCGAAGCCGAGGCGCGCGCGAAAGTGGCGGAGACGGAATTGCCCGGCCTCCGGGTGGCCTTCCCGCGCAGCCCGCTGGCGCGGGCGGCGACGCTGAGCGGCCCGGCCAACGATCTCCAGCGCGAGGGCCTCGGAAGCCAGAAGGGCGTCAGCGATCATGTCCGCGACGTCGAGGGGGTGTCCTCGGTCCGCTGGGCCGACCAGCCGGGCGGCCGCGCAAGGGTCGTGCCGCTGCTCCTGGAGACCCTGGCGCTCGTCGCTCTGGCTTATTTCATCGGCCTCGGCCTCGGCTGGCTCCTCTGGGGCCGGCGGCGGCGCGAAGGCTTCGCCTGATCGAAGAAGGACTGACCGGACCATGTGGAACGTCGCTCAAGAAAATTTGATACTGATCGTCGTCGCGCTCCTGATCGGCCTGGCGGCCGCGCTCTGGGCTTTTACAAGGAGCGGGACTAGAGCGGACGCGACCGGCGACGACCGGGCGGACGGCCCGGAGGGCAACGGCCTCCAGGACGAGTTCGCCGCCGCCGCCCAGGACGTCGCCGGAGAGATCTTGGGGGTCGACGCCCATCCCGTCATTGCCGGTCCGGCCGGGCCGCCCGACAATCTCCGGCTTCTCAAGGGCGTCGGGCCAAAGCTCGCGGCCCAGCTCAACGAATTCGGAATCACGCGGTTCGACCAGCTCGCCGGGCTGACGGAGAACGAGGTGGCGATGCTCGACAAGCGGATGGGCGCCTTCGAGGGAAGAATCTCCCGCGACCGCCTCGTCGAGCAGGCCCGCTATCTGGAGCGGGACGACAAGGACGGCTTCGAGGCCAAGTTCGGGAAGCTGGGTTCCTAACTTGCGTCCCCATGCGGAGTATGGGGAGGGCGACACCCAAGGTGGTGGAGGGGTAAAGGGCGCGATGTGGGAGGTTCGCCCGGATAACGGCGGCAGCCTGCGCCAATCACCCCTCCACAAGGCTTCGCCTGGCTCCCCTCCCCATCTAACGATGGGAAGGTAAGATCAGCCCCCCCGCCGCTTCCTCACCACCTCGCTCGCGAGCAGCTTGTCGATCTTGAAGCCGTCCATGTCGACGATCTCGAACTGCCAGCCGCCGAAGGTGAAGCGTTCGCCCACCTCCGGTATGTGCTTCAGGATCGAGAGGGCGAAGCCTGCGGTGGTGGCATAGTCGCGGTCCTCCGGCAGGCCGATGCCCAGCCGATCCGACAGTGCGTCGGCGGAAAGCGACCCCGACACCCACCAGCTGCCGTCCTCGCGCTCGACCAGCGGCGCCTCCGGCCCGCCCTCGAACCCGCCGGCGAGCACTCCGGAAATCGCGTTGAGCAGATCCGCGGAGGTCACGATGCCTTCGAAATGGCCATATTCGTCATGGACGAAGGCCATGCGGGTTTCGCTTCCGCGAAGCACCGCCAGCGCATCCATCGCGTCCATCTGGTCGGGGACCACCGGCGCCTCGCGGCTCAAGGCCCGCATGTCGAGCGGCCGTCCCTCGATCAGTGCGGCGACGAGGTCGCGGGCCTGAACGATGCCGATCAGCTTGTCGACGGAACCTTCCGCCACGGGAATCCGGCTGTGCGGGATCCCGAGGAGGGCCTGGCGAATCTCGTCGGTATCCGCTTCGCAGTCGATCCAGTCGACGTCGGTCCGCGGAGTCATCACCTCGCGCGCCGGCCGGTCGGCGAGGCGAACGACTCCCGATATGATCGCCCGCTCATATTCCTCGAGCACACCGGCATGATGCGCTTCGGCGACGACCAGGTGCAGCTCCTCCGCCGTCACCTTGTCGGAATTGTCCCGGCGCATCCTGAGCAGGCGGAAGATGAGCGCGCTGGTCCCGTCGAGCAACCAGACGAGCGGCGCCGTCGCCTTGGAGGTCCACAGCATCGGCGGCGCGATCAAGGCGGCGATCGGCTCGGGCGAGCGGAGGGCGAATTGCTTGGGGACCAGCTCGCCGATGACGAGGGAGGCATAGGTGGTCACGAAGATGACGAGGACGAAGCCGAGGGTGGCCGCCGTCTCCGGAGCGAGGCCGAGCGGGGCCAGCCGGGCTCCGACCGGCCCTCCGAGGCTCGCGCCGGAATAGGCGCCGGCGAGTATCCCAATCAGAGTGATCCCGATCTGCACGGTGGAAAGGAAGCGGCCGGGATCGGAGGCAAGGTCGAGCGCGGTCTGCGCGCCCCATCGCCGCGCCTTGGCCATCGCGTTGAGCCGCGGCTTGCGTGACGAGACGATCGCCATCTCGGCCATTGCGAAAACGCCGTTGAGCGCAATCAGCATCAGGATGACGACGACGTCGAACCAGGGGAATGGCGGCAAGGGGGGGACAGGCGGCATGGCGCAAGGCCTCTTAGCCGGGAAGCTTTCGCCGCCACAAGCGGTTCATGGTCCGGGTTAACTTGGAACAAGCTGGTTGCGCAGGCGGTTGTGGGTTTCGTTCGTCCAGCCCTTGTCGGGAAAAGGAATTTGTATGCGTATCTCCAACCGCCTCCTGGGCGCGGCCGCGGCCGTCGCCCTGCTCTCGGCCACAGCCTGCACCACCAACCCCGAGACCGGTGAGCGCCGGGTTTCCACCAAGGGCGCGATCGGCGGGGTCGTCGGCGCGGTCGCCGGCTATTTCGGCGGCGACCTCATCGGCGGGCGCCGCGACCGCACCGAGAAGATCCTGGGCGCCGGCATCGGGGCCGTCGCCGGCGCCGCCGTCGGCACCTACATGGACCGGCAGGAAAGGGAGCTCAGGGACAAGACCGCCGGCACCGGAGTCGAGATCGATCGCCAGGGCGACGAGCTGCTCCTCACCATGCCGGCGGGAATCACCTTCCCGATCAACCGCTACGACATCCAGCCGCAATTCCGGACCACGCTCGACCAGGTCGCGGCGACCCTCGCGTCCTATCCGTCGACGATGATCGACGTCTACGGCCATACCGATCCCTCGGGCGGAGACGCGATCAACGTCCCGCTCTCGCGGGACAGGGCGGGGTCGGTGGCGGATTACCTCGCAGCCCGCGGCGTGCAGCGGGAACGGATCGCGACCGAGGGCTTCGGATCATCCCAGCCTCTGGCCGGGAACGACAATTCTTCCGAGGCCGAACGGGCGGCGAACCGCCGGGTCGAGATCCGGATCGTCCCGGTGGAACAGCAGGGCTGAGCCTATCGCCTCTCCCTGAAAAACGCCTTCAGCATCTCCGCGGCCTCCGCCTCGCTTATTCCTGAATATACCTCCGGCGCGTGGTGGCAGGTCGGCTGGTTGAACAGTCGCGGGCCGTGGAGCACCGCGCCGCCTTTCGGATCGGGCGCGGCGAAGTAGAGGCGCGACACCCGCGCCAGAGCAATCGCCCCGGCGCACATCGCGCAGGGCTCGAGGGTCACCCAAAGGTCGCAGCCGTCGAGCCGCGAAGAGCCGAGCGCCGCGGCGGCGTCTCGAATCGCGACCATTTCGGCATGGGCCGTGGGATCGCCCTCGAGGCGCATCCGATTGCGGCCGGACGCAATCACCGTTCCGGCTCTT
>DASVTA010000156.1:0-8402 GCA_036387815.1 Allosphingosinicella sp. | reverse complement strand
TCATAAGCGGGCTCGACCCCGGCCGGAAGCTCGTCCACCAGGGTCTGGTAATCCATGGAATTGTCGAGGTGGGTCAGAAGCGCGCGCCTGGGCCGGAGGCGCTCGATCCATTCCAGGGCAAGGTCGAGATGCGGGTGGGTCGGGTGCGGACGGCGCCTCAGGCTGTCGACGATCCACAGGTCCACGCCCTGGAAACGAATCTCCATGTCCGGCGTTAATTCATTGAAATCGGTAGAATATACGACCGAGTGACCCCCGGCGTCGAAACGTAGCCCGGCGGTCGTGATGTCGCCGTGCGGCTGATCGACCACCTGCACCGAAATCCCGTTCAGATTCATGTGGTCCGGCAGCAAATTGCCCTCTGCCACCGCCGGGTAGCCGCTTTTGCCGTCGAAGGCATAGGCGAAGCGCTGCTTGAGGCTTTCGAGCGTCTCGAGGCGCGCATAGCCCGCCACCGGCCGGCCGCGAGCGTGGAAGAGCTGGCGCAGATCGTCGATGCCGTGGCAGTGATCGGCATGGTCGTGGGTCCAGATGACCCCGTCGACTCCGGTCACGTTGGCGTCGAGCAGCTGCTCGCGAAGGTCCGGGCCGGTATCGACCAGGATCCGGGCATTGTGGTGGCTCACCAGAATAGAGACGCGCCGGCGGCGGTTTCTCGGGTTGTCGGGATCGCACTGCCCCCAATCGTTGCCGACCCGGGGCACGCCGCTCGACGTGCCGGAGCCGAGGATGGTCACTTCCATGGCTCAGCAGCGTCCCGAAGGGACTGAAAAGACTTCGCAAGGCTGGTAAATCATGCCGCCACCTTGCTGAAAAGCTTGCGGAAGTTGGCGCTGGTGGTGGCTGCGAGCGACTCGACCTCCTCACCCCGCAGCCCGGCGAGGAATCGCGCCGTGTCGGCCACGAAGGCGGGCTCGCAGGGCCGGCCGCGGTGCGGGACCGGCGCCAGGAACGGAGCGTCGGTCTCGATGAGGAGACGATCGGAAGGGATCATGATCGCCGAAGATTGCAACTCTTTGGCATTTTTAAAGGTCACGATGCCCGATATCGACACGTAGAGACCCAGATCGAGCGCCTTTTCGGCGAAGTCGCGGCTGGCGGTGAAGCAGTGGATCACTCCGGTATAGGCGCCCTGCCCCATCTCGTCGGCGAGGATGGCGTGGGTGTCCGCCTCCGCCTCACGAGTGTGGACGATGATCGGCAGACCGGTTTCCCGGGCGGCGGCGATATGGGCGCGGAAGCTCGCCCGCTGCCTCTCCCGGTCCGAATGGTCGTAATAATAATCGAGGCCGCTCTCGCCGATTCCGACGACCCGCGGATGCGCCGCCCGTTCGACGAGATGGGCGGTCTGGACGTCGGGATGGCCGTCGGCCTCATGGGGATGGATGCCGACCGAGGCCCAGACGTCGTCCTCGCGCTCGGCGAGGCCGATCACCTCGTCCCATTCCGATCGACGGGTCGAGATGTTGAGCATGGTTCCGACGCCGGCGGCCCGGGCGCGCTGGAGCACGGCCTGCTGCTCCTCCACCAGGCCCTTATAATTGAGATGGCAATGGCTGTCGGTGAACATGGCCGCTCCTTAGCCCCATCCCCTCCCCCAAGCGCAAGCCATGTCTCGGCTTCGCCCCGCGCGCAGCTCCGCAAAACGGGGCGCCGGCCTCGCCTGCCGCCCCCCAATCATTGCGCTGGCGCGGGCGCTCCTTTCTGCTAGGAGCCGCCACTGTTGATTTGCGTTAGTCGATTCCCTGCACGCGGGGGCGTGCGGGGCGGGGGGAAGAATGAAGCTGGCCGACCGACCGCGTTGCCCGGACGACCGCCGAACCGTACCTGCCGCCGGCCCCGGAGCAAGGCTTCGCGTCGCCGTGGTCATTCCGTCCTTTCGCGCCGCCGCGACGATCGGCGCCGTCCTTCGGTCGATCGGTCCTGAAGTCGCTCACATCTACGTCGTCGACGACGGCTGCCCCGACTCCACCGGGGAGCGGGCGCTGAGGGAGAATGACGACCCGCGACTGGCCGTGCTTCGCAACCCGAGCAACCTGGGCGTCGGCGGCGCGATGAAGCGCGGCTATTCGCGTGCCCTCGCCGACGGCGCCGAGATCATCGTGAAGCTCGACGCCGACGGGCAGATGGACCCGCGCCATATCCGCCGGCTGATCGCTCCGATCGTCCACGGCGTCGCCGACTATTCCAAGGGCAACCGCTTCGCCGCGCCGCGGCTCATGCCCTCGGGCACCTCCCCTCGCGCCCTCGATTCGATGCCCCTTGCCCGTCGCCTCGGCAACAGGATCTTCTCGTGGCTCCACAAGGCGGCGACGGGCTATTGGCGGATCGGCGACCCGGCCAACGGTTATACCGCCATCCATGCCCGGGCGCTCGAGCGGATCGGGCTCGAGGCCCTCGCCGATTGCTTCTTCTTCGAAACGGACATGCTCTTCCGCCTGAATCTCGTGGATGCGGTGGTGGCCGACGTCGCCCTTCCTGCCTGCTATCCCGGATCGGGGAGCAGCCTCAGGCTGGGCCGGGTTGCGCCGCGCTTCGCCTTGATGACCGCGAGCCGCCTCCTGCGCCGGCTGCGCGCCAAATATTTCACCGGCGCGTGGAATCTCGGCTCGGTGAAGCTTCTGGCGGCCTCGGCGCTGTTCGCCGCCGCCGCCGGCCTGGCCGGCTGGCGCTGGATGGAGCCGCTGAGCGGCTCCCGAGCGGCGGAGGCGGCGACGACCTGCCTCGTGCTCGGCTTCGGCCTGCTCGCGGCCGCGGGGCTTTACGACGCCCGCAAGGCCGCTCGAGAGCCCCTTTCGCGCCGGAACTCGCACTGCTGAATGGCCGCGCCGGCGTCAATGCAGGACCGGCTGGCCGCCCTTCGGCCACCGCGGCTCTGGGCGGCCGCCCTGGCAATCGGCGCCGGGCATATCGGCCATGTTCTTGGCCGCGGCGCGACCTTCGCCCCGGACAGCCAGGCTTATGCTTACTGGTCGGGACGCCTGCTCGAGAGCGGCTTCGACTATCCGGGCCTGCTCGCCGAGGCGAGCTTCACCTTCCCCCCCATCCTCTACGCCCTGTTCGCGACCTTGCTGGCGCTTCTGCGCCTCGCCTTCGGAGGCGAATGGGCGAACGCCCTCGTCGCGGTCAATTTCGCCGCCCACGTCGCGCTCGGCCTGCTCATCGTCCGGCTGGCGGTGCGGCTGACGGGCAGCGGGGTGGCGGGATGGGGAGCGTTGCTGCTCTTCCTGGGCTGCTTCGACCTGCTGATGTGGGTTCCGCTCGTGCTTTCGGACGCCACCTTCGTCTTCCTCGCCTTCTCCATCTTCACCCTCGCGGCGGCGCGGATCCTGGACAAAGCCAAATCGTGGCTGGCGGTGGTTGCGCCGGCGGCGGCCGGGATCTTCTATCGGCCGACCGGGATGGTCCTGATCCCGGACCTGGCCTGGGCCTTCTACCTCTCCCGGACGAAGACCGGTAAGGTGAGACGAGGGCCCGTGGCCGCGATCCTGGCGGGCTCGATCGCCGCGGGGCTCCTCGCTTTCGCCTGGTTGATGCAGGATCCCGGGCGATGGCCGCTGGACTCGCTTTCCGCCCCCTTCCACGCCGTCGCCCAGGAATATGCCCGCGGCGAGGTGGTGAGCGCCCGGCCCGAGACCTACCATTCGCCGCCACGGGCGCTGCTCGACTTCGTGCTGATCCCCGCCGACCGCTTCGTCCATTTCTTCGCCATCGGGGCGGCGTCGTTCAGCGCCGGCCACTGGCTCGTCCAGCTGGCCTTCTTCCTGCCCTGCTACACGCTTGCCGGCTGGCTCGCCGCGGTGCTGTGGCTCGGCCGGACGGCGTTCGGCGCCGCCGAGCGAAAGGTCTTCCTGGCGGCCTTCGGCGCCGTGCTTTCCTATGCGGTCTTCCACGCTCTGGTGCAGGTGGATTTCGACTGGCGCTACCGGACTCCGATCCTGCCCCATCTCATCCTGCTCGCCGCCGGCGGCCTCGCGGACCTGACGAGGCGGCGGAGCGCCCGATGACGGAGCGGCCGCTTTTCCTGTTCAGCGTCGACGTCGAGGATCCGCGCCTCGAACTGCCGGACGGCGAGCGGCTTCCGGCGCGCGTCCCGGCGCTGATCGACACCTATCTGGACATGCTTCGCCGCCACGAGGCGAAGGGCACCTTCTTCGTGGTCGGCCAAGTGGCGCGCCGGCATCCGGAGATGGTGGCCCGGATCGCCGAGCAAGGGCATGAGATCGGCTGCCATTCCGACAGTCACGTGCCGCTCGATCGTCTCGGCCAGGGGGGCTTTCGCGACGACCTGCAGCGCAACCTCGACGCATTGCGCGCGGCCGGCGCAAGCCGGATCGACGGGTATCGCGCGCCCTGCTTCTCGCTCACCGCCCGAACCGGATGGGCCTATGAAACGCTCGCGGAGCTCGGCTTCACCTATTCCAGCTCGGTGCTGCCGGCGCGAAGCCCGCTCTACGGCGACCCGGGCTTCGGCACCCGGCCCCGGCTCATCGAGGGCATCGTCGAGCTTCCGGTGACCTTGCTTCCGTTTCGATGGCTGCCGGTGCCGATCGGCGGTTTGTATTTCCGGGCGATGCCGCGTCCGCTCCTTCGCCGGGCGCTCGCGCTTCGGCGGCGGCGGGGCGACTGGGTGGCGAGCTATCACCATCCCTACGATATCGACACCGAGCAGCGTTTCACCCACGCCGGCTTCCGGCGCTGGAGCCCGTTCGACCTGCTGATGCGGGCGAACCGGAAGGCGGTCCTTCCGCGGCTGGAGATGGTCCGCGCGCTGGGATTCTCCTTCGCCCCCTACGGACCTTTCGCGCGGAGCGCCCGCGAAGCCCTGGCCGCGAACGGAGCTCAAGATGGCTGACGAATACCGGTTCGAGCTCCTCGACCACAGCGCCGCCGGCTACGAGCGCATTTCCAGGCTGATGCGGGAGGTCTTTCCCAAGGCGCGACACCTGACGGCGCGCTATTTCGAATGGCATTACGGCGGCAATCCGGACGGCAAGGCCATCGGCTGCAACGCTTTCGCCGGCGACGAGCTGGTCGGCCACATGGCCGCCCAGGTGTTCCCGTGCCGGCTGGAGGGGGAAAGCCGGCGCGGCATGTACACGGTCAACGGATCGGTCCACCCGCTGCACCGCGGCCGGAGGCTGCAGAGCCGGATCAGCGCCGCCATGTTCGAGGAGGCCGCCCGCCTCGGCTATTCCTTCTGCCTGGCTACCGGCAACAAGTGGAGCACCGGGCCGCTGCTCACCCGGTTCAAGATGCTTCGGCCCCTCGAAGCCCGGCTGGGCCTCGGGCTGCCGGGCCGCCGCGGGAGCGGCCGGCCTTCCAGCGTCGAGAGGATATGGAGCGAGGAGGCCCTGCGGTGGCGGCTGGCCAATCCCGAAGGCCGATATTCGGCGGTCCGGAGCGGCGACAGGGCCGCCATCCTGGCCGCGACCGGAATGCCCGGCATCGGCGCAATCGTCCACCAGGGCCCGGGCGCCGAGAGCCTGGCGGCCCGGGGCCCGGCGCCGGGGCCGCTTCGTCTCTGGCTCGGCCTCGATCCCGAAGTGGATTGGGCCGGTTCGGCGTTCCTGCCCATCCCCATGCGCCTGCGCCCCTCGCCGCTCAACCTCGTCTACAAGGACCTGACGGGCAGCGGCTTCGTGCCCGATCCCGACCGGGCCGTCTTCCGGAACCTCGATTTCGACGCTTATTGATCGAATCCGGTCTATGGTGCGGGCTGAACCGAGGGAGGGTGCATTGACCGACAACCGTTTCGATACCGCCGATCCGGACCGCCGAAGCCCGATGCTTGGGGAGGCGATCGACGGGGCGGTCCGAAAGATCGCCACCGCGATCGTCATCGCCGGCGCGGCGATCGGCCTCGGCATCTACGCCCATCCCGAACCGCGCTTCGACGCCTTCGCCATGGGCGACCGGATCATCCGGGTCGACGGCAGGACCGGAACGATCATCGCCTGCGAAGGAACCCGGACCTGCGAGCTGGTCCTGCGCAAGGGGCAGCGGCTGGAGCGCATCAGGCGGACGAACGCCCTGCCCGCGCCCGCCGCCGCGCCCGCCGCCGCTACGCCTCCGCCGGCAGCTCCAGCCGCGGAAAAATAGGCGCGGGCGGCGCGAGGACGAAGCCCGACCCGGCGAGACGCGCATAGCGGCCGGAGTCGGTGAGGCTTGTGAAGTCCCTCTCGCCGGCGGGAACGCCGAGCTGATCGAGAAGCTTCGCCGCGGCCGCCGGAACGACGGGCGAGATGGCGATGGCGAGGTCGATTATCGCTTCGCACAGGCAGGCGAGGACGGCGGTCATCCGCTCCGGATCGGTCTTGCGCAAGGTCCAGGGCGCCTGGGCGTCGATATATTGATTGCAGGCGAAGACGGCCTTGATCCAGGCTTCGATCCCCTGGCTCAAGGCGAGGTCGCCGAACAGGGCCGGCACGTCCGCGGCCGTCGTCCGGCGAACCAGGCCGAGCAGGCCGGAATCGGCCTCCTCCCCTCGCCCGCCGAGGGGAAGCGCTCCGCCGCAATTCTTGGCGATGAACGACAAGGTGCGCTGGGCCAAATTGCCGAAGCTGTTGGCGAGATCGGCATTGACCCGGGCGACGATCGCCTCCGGGCTGTAGCTTCCGTCCTGGCCGAAGGTGACGTCGCGCATCAGGAAGTAGCGGACGGCGTCGGCTCCGAAAACTTCGATCAGCCCCGCCGGATCGACGACGTTGCCCGCGGACTTCGACATCTTCTCGCCGCGCAGGAGGACGTGGCCGTGGCCGAACACCTGCCTTGGGAGCGGCAGTCCCGCCGACATCAGGAATGCGGGCCAGTAGACGGCGTGGAAACGGACGACATCCTTGCCGATGATGTGGAGATCGGCCGGCCAGAACCGCCTGTAAGTCTCCGATTGCGTGTCCGGATAGCCGACGCCGGTGAGATAGTTGGTAAGCGCGTCGAGCCAGACGTACATGACGTGGCGCTCGTCTCCCGGGACCTTGACGCCCCAGTCGAAGCTGGTGCGCGACACCGACAGATCGGAAAGGCCGCCCTCGACGAAGCGAAGCACTTCGTTGCGGCGGCTCTCGGGCCGGATGAAGCCGGGATTTTCCGAATAATGCGCGAGCAGCCGGTCCTGATAGGCGGAGAGCCGGAAGAACCAGCTCTCCTCCACCGTCCATTCGACCGGAGTGCCTTGCGGAGAGAGCCGCTCGCCATTGTCGCCGGGGGCGAGCTCGCCTTCGTCGTAATAAGCTTCGTCGCGGACCGAGTACCAGCCTTCGTAGCGGCCGAGATAGAGGTCGCCGCGCTCCGCCATCGCCTCCCAGATGGCCTGGCTGGCGCGGTGATGGGCGGGCTCCGTGGTTCGGATGAACCGATCGAACGAGATATCAAGCTTCTCGTCCATGGTCCTGAAGATGGACGACATTTCATCCGCCAGATCGGCCGGCGAAAGCCCCTTCTCGCGCGCGGCCTGAGCCATTTTCAGGCCGTGCTCGTCCGTCCCGGTCTGGAAGAAGACGTCGCGCCCCGTCGAGCGCTGGAAGCGCGCGACGACGTCGGCTGCGACGGCCTCGTAGGCGTGGCCGATGTGGGGCGGCCCGTTGGGATAGTTGATCGCGGTGGTGAGGTAGAAAGGATCGGCCATGAAAGGGGCCTTAGCGGCTCGGCGCCAGCGATGCGAGCATGCCGGCGAGTTCGAACACCACGCTTTCGGGTTCCAGCGAGAGACCGCGCGCGCTCGAGGCGAGGCCTTGCGCCCGCTCCCAGGTGCCGAGGGCGTGGGCGAGGGCGGGGCCGCGCCTCGCCTTCGCTTCGGCGGCGATGACCGAAGGCGCTCGGGAGAGGAACGCCTCGTAGCGCGGCTGTGCGGACTTGAGGGCGAGGCTCTGGGCGAGCGCGCTTCGCCGGGCATTGCCGGGATCGCCTTCACGGACGAGCTCGGCCATGGCCCGGTCGAGCCCGGCGACGTCGAGGCCCCGCCAGGCCAGCGCCCGGCCGGGCGAGCCCTGCCCCGCCGCCGTCAGCTCCCGGATCTCCTTGTCGTCCGAATCGGGCAAAGCGGCGTGCAGGGCTGACGTCATGGCGTCGCCCTCGAGCCTCGAGAGCCGGAGCAGCCGGCAGCGCGAGCGGATGGTGGGCAGGAGCCGCTCGGGGGCGTGGCTCACGAGGAAGAAGACGCTGCTCGGCGGCGGCTCCTCGAGATTCTTGAGCAAAGCGTTGGCCGCGTTGCGCTCGAGGTCGTCGATCGCATCGATGATCACCACCCGCCAGGGCGACAATGAAGCCGTGGTCGAAAACAGCCGCTGCAGGCCGCGCACCTGATCAACAGAAATGGAGCGGGCGAGTTCGCCGGTGGAGCTGGTGTCCTTCACCAGCCGCTCCAGCTTCATCAAGTCGGGGTGGCTGCCGGCCGCCACGAG
>DASVTA010000155.1:0-3264 GCA_036387815.1 Allosphingosinicella sp. | reverse complement strand
GGCGCGGCCTGAAGGGCAAGAAGCAAGGCCAGGCTCATCTCACGCTCCGCTCCCGGTGGCGGCGCATCCTCCCAGCGCATTCGGGCGAAGATAAGGCAGCGCCCGGCTCCGGCTCGGGCTCCGGCTCCGCCCTTCAGGCGGCCGGAGCCGTGGCGAACGCCGCTGTCCGGCTATAGGAAGGGGCGATGCTTTCCTTCCGCCCCGTCCTGCCCGAGCCGGTCGCCGCAAGCCTCGACCGCGTCGGCGAGGCGCTCGGGCGCCCCTCTCTCGATCCGGGGACCGTCGAGGCCGCGCTTCTGGCGCTCGACACGCTGCCGGCGGATTTCGCGGAGCGGGCGCGGACGGAGATCGCGGAACGCTGCCGGCTTCGGAGCGCGCCGCTTCGGCTGGCGCCGGTGCTCCACCTGCTCGTCGGCTCTTCGCCATCGCTGACCCGGGACCATCACCTCCGCCTCGTGGAGCGCACGCCGGGCCTGGAATATCTCTGCCTTTTCCATTGGGACGGTTTCGTCCGCGAGGCGGCGCTCGACCGGATCCGCGGCGGCGCCCGAAGCGCCTTCTTCTTCGCCGCGATCGTCCATCGCCTCAACGATTGGGTCGGCCCGGTCCGCTCGGCGGCGGCGCGGTGCGCGGAGCGGGTCTTTCCCAAGACCGCGGCCGAGACCGCCGCCGGCGCGGCCGTGACGCTCCTCGGGCGGACCGAGCAATGGGGCCGCTGGGACGGGGAGCGGCTGATCCTCGATCGCGCCTTCGGCCGGGAAGACGTCGCCCGCGCCCTCGCGCAGACCCTCCGCACCTCCGTCACCGGCCCGATGCCCAGGATCTTGCGCCATGCCTTGCGCCGGCCGGCGATGGACCGCCACCTGCTCGATCTCGCCCGGGAGGCGGCGATCCCCGCCGTGCGGGCGACGGCGCTTCGAGTGCTGGTCGAGGGCCGGGCCACCTGGCCGGGCGGCCTCGTCAGGAAATGGATCGACAAATCCCAGGGTCTCTATCGCCATGTCCGGACCCTCGAGGAACGGCCGCTCGAGCGGCCTCTTCCGCTGGAGGCGCTGGCGCAGATCGGCGTCGCCGACCGGTCGGCGCCCGTCCGGCGGGTCGCCGCGGAGGCGCTGGTGCGGCATCATTCCTCGCTCGCCAACGCCGGCATGCTTCTCGAGCGGCTCCTCAGCGACGAAAACCCCGCGATCGCCCGCCGGGCCGAGTTCGTCAGGACAAGCCGCGCCGCGGATCGGGACGGCAGCGCTTCTGAAGCTTGAATGGCCCGCAGGGACGGCATTGCGGCCTTGGCCGTCCCGAATGTACGCTGCGGATAGGGGAGACGGCGGATGGACGCGCCCAAGGGACGATATCGGGTCGAGGAGAAGGACGGGCGGCTGGTGGTGATCGACACTGCCGCCGAGGCGCCCCTGAAGGCTCGGCGCGTGAGCCCCTCGGCCGGCCCGCCTGGGCCAGGGGGCCCGGCCTCGCCTCCCTCGCCGAACCTCTTCGACCGCCTCGGCCGGCTGCTCCTCAACCTCGTCGTCGATCGGTGGGACGAGCAGGGCAGGGCGGTCGTTGCCTGGGCGTGGGAGGAGAATGGACGCCCGCGGCGCTGGGACGCGGCGCTGGATCCGGGCCGGCAGCGGCGGCTCGGCCGGGCGATGCTCGCCTTCGCGGCCTTCCCGCTCGTCATCCTGCTCTCCGTCTTCGGGAGCGTCGGCCTGCTCTGGCTGCTCGTCCCGGTTCTGCCGGCGGGCCTTTGGGGCGTCTGGTCGGTGGTCCGGCTGCAGCGCGAGACCGGAGCCCGCGGCGACTGAGCGCCCGGTCCGGGGCGCGGCCTTCGCACGCTTGTGCCGCAAGGCCGGCCGTCCTCCGATCCGCCTCGGGAGGCGGTGGTGGGCGCTGACGGGCTCGAACCGCCGACATCTTCCGTGTAAAGGAAGCGCTCTACCAACTGAGCTAAGCGCCCTCGATCGGCCTGTGCCACCCGCGGCGAATTGCGGCAAGCCGCTAGAGGATATGCTGGCCGGCGCGCCGCGCCGATCTGAGATAGGCTTCCATCATCGCCGCCGTCTTCGCGGAAAGCTCGATGAAGATCCGCCGGCCGTCCTCGGGATCCGCTATCCGGACGAACAGGCCCTGGTCGCACAGCGTCTTGATCCATCTCAGGGCCGTGGTGGGAGGCACCGCGGCGGCGAGGCACAGGCTCGAGACGGCCACGCGATGCCCTTCCAGGCGGGCGGCCATCAGGTCCAGGAGCATGTCCCAGGCGGGATCGGCGAAAATGTCGGCCTTGAAGAAGCGCTCGCGCAGCCGCCGGGTCCTGATGACGGACCGGATGAAGCCGGCATCCAGCCGCTCGGGCTCGTCGGAAGGGCCGTCGATCGCGGCCATCGCCGCCGCCGCGGCCTCGTCGTTGGACAAGGCCGCGAGCACGTTGGCGATCCGGCCGACCTCCTCGCTCAGCTGCTGGAGCCGGACCGTCGCATGCGTCTTGATGACGTCGGGGAATCCAGGCGGGGGCGCCGGCGGCGCGGCCCTGTGGCTGTTCTTGTCATCGCGCGATCTGGTGCCCACGTGCCTAGCTTTGCCGCCATTGCTTCCCGATTGCAGGCGCGCATTGATCCGTTTCGGTCCCTCTTCAACGTTTTGCGTTGAGCCGGAACGCCTTTTCACTCTGAAACGGATCAAATTCCCGTGCCGCGCGCCGCTCCGTCGGGGCGGCCGGGACTCCGGTCGCGCTGGGCGGCGCAATTCGAGGGGGAGCCGGCCGTCCCGGCGCCTCCTGCCAGGCGGTTGGGTCCATTTTGGTTCAATATCATTGGTCCAGGATCCAGCGGGCGGCCGCCGCGGCGTGGAGCGCGGTCGTGTCGTAGACGGGGATCACGTTGGCGCCGGGGTCGACAAGAAGCACCAATTCGGTGCAGCCGAGGATCACCGCCTGCTGCCGGGCCTTGCCCATCTCGGTGAGGCAGGTCTTGAGCAGGCGCTGCGAATTGCGGCTCACCTGGCCCTTGGCCAGCTCCTCGAAGATGATGCGGTCGATCTCGGCCGACGTCCCCGGGTCGGGAAGCGAGAGCGCGATCCCGCGAGCCTCGATCCGGTCGCGGAAAAAACCTTCGCCCATCGTGAAGCGAGTCCCGATCAGCCCGGCCTTATGCACCCCGTCGGCGGCGAGCCTTTCCGCGGTGACGTCGGCGATGTGGAGGAGCGGGATCCGCACCGCCGCTTCGACCGCCGGTGCGACCTTGTGGGTGGTGTTGCTGCACAGGATCAGCCCCT
>DASVTA010000154.1:0-2891 GCA_036387815.1 Allosphingosinicella sp. | reverse complement strand
CATCGAGTCAGTAGCCGGTAAGGAGCATGTCGAAGGCGTTCATGATCGTCATATGATCGTGCGCCAGAGATCCCACCACATCACCCAAAGCCCGTGTTGGGACGGCCGAAGCGAAATGGGTCATCATCACCACTGTGTCTTCACCGATGCGGAGGGTGGGATTCAACCTTCGCGACGGCAGAGGAGCATAATCGGGAGGCAGGAGGGGCACCACCAAACGGGTCGTCAGCCCCGACAGCGCGTCGGACTGGCAATGGATAAGATAGCCAGGCTCCGCGACGTTCCGGTAAACGTCGAATTGGGGCATCAGAATTGGCGGTACTTCGCCAGTGGCAGGCCGTGTTTCTCGACCCAAGCATTCGAGGCTTCGATCGCTTCGCGATTCTCCTCCATCCAGGCTTCCCGCACCGAGCGCCGAACCTGGTCCTCGGAGCGGCAGGTGATGTCCACGTTCAGCCTGAGCGCCTCGTCGAGCAGCTTTTGCGGAAGGGCGGGGCCTTCGGCTTTGGGAGCGGTGGCAGCCATGGTGCTAAGCTATGCTCATGGCGCCGGGTGTCAACCGAGCCATAGAATCGCAGCCGCTCCGGCCGCGGCCGAGAGCGCGGCGGTCAGCACGTATCGCCAATACCGCCGCGGCCTCACCACCACCACGTCGGCGAGCGGCGGATCGGGCGGTGCGGCGCCGGGCGGCGGGTAATAATAATCGATCCGGCGGATCAGCTCCGGGATCTTCGCGAAGGTGCGGAAGTCGCGAACGATCCGGTCCGCCAGCGCCGCCTCGGGCCCGAGCTCGCCGCGCACCCATTCCCGAAGGAAGGGCTCGGCCGTCTCCCACATGTTGATGTCGGGATCGAGCGCGTGGGCGACTCCTTCCTCCATCACCATCGTCTTCTGGAGGAGGAGGAGGTGAGGCTGGACCGGCATCTCGAAGTCGCGGGTGATGGTGAACAATCCGTCGAGCATCTGGCCGATCGAGATGTCCTTGACCGGCAAGCCCCGGATCGGCTCCCCGACCGCCCTCAGCGCGGTCGCGAACTCGTCGATGTCGTGGTGGGAGGGGACATATTGCGCCTCGAAATGGATCTCGGCGACACGGCGGTAGTTGCCGGTAATCAGGCCGTAGAGGATCTCGGCCAGCCAGGTGCGCGCGCGGCGGTCGATCCGGCCCATGATCCCGAAGTCGATCGCCGCGAGCCGGCCGTCGGGGAGGGCGAAGAGATTGCCCTGGTGGAGGTCGGCGTGGAAGAAGCCGTCGATCACCGACTGGCGAAGGAAGGCGCGCACCAGGATCGCCGCGAGCGCCTTGAGGTCGTGCCCGGCCTCGACGAGCGCGTCCCGGTCGGTGAGCTTGATGCCGTCGATCCATTCGAGGGTCAGCACCCGCCGCGAAGTCCGGCTCCAGTCGATCGCGGGCACGTAGAAGCCGCTTTCGGCGACGAGGTTCTCGCGAAGCTCCGAAGCCGAGGCGGCCTCGCGGCGAAGGTCGAGCTCGCGCGCCGTCCACTGCTTGAAATAGGCGATCACCGCGCGCGGCCTGAGGCGCGCCGCCTCGCCGCCCATGTTCTCGATCTGCGCCGCCGCCCAGGCATAGGTATCGAGCGCGCGGGCGAAATCCTCCTCGATATTGGGACGCATGACCTTGACCGCGACCAGCTTGCCGTCGGTGGTGTGGGCGCGGTGGACCTGGGCGATGGAGGCGGCGCCGACGGGCTCCGGATCGATGTCGGAGAAGATCTCCTCGAGCGGCTTCTCCAGCCCTTGCTCGATCGCCTGGCGCACCTGCTCGAACGGCGCCGGGGGAAGGTTGTCCTGGAGCTGCTGGAGGTTCCGGGCCGCCTCGACCCCGACGAGGTCCGGCCGGGTCGCCAGCGCCTGGCCGAACTTGATCGCGGCCGGCCCAAGCTCGACGAACGCTTCGCCATAAGCGGGGATTTCGGGGATCCGGGCACCGAATCGGGCGATCCGGGCAAGACGGCGGACCGGAACCGGAGTGTTGGAGTCCCGCTCGATCCCGCGCAGAGCGCCGTGCCGGGCGAGCACCCGGCCCCATTTCAGCAGGCGCCAGATATGAACGACCGGGCGAGTCATGCCGCACCGTCATCCCGGCGAAAACCGGGACCTCCTGGAGACCCGCCGAGACTCTCCGGCCCGAGGTCCCCGCTTTCGCCGGGATGACGACGAGCCGGCATCAGATCTTCCAGCCGCTGTGAATGGCCACCAGCCCGCCCAGGATCGGCTCCGCCTTCACCTGTGCGAACCCCGCCTTGGCGATCATGGCGGCGAATTTCTCCATCGGCGGGAAGCGGCGGATCGATTCGACCAGATAACGGTAGCTCTCCTCGTCTCCCGCCACCGCTCTTCCGATCCGGGGCACCGCGTGCATCGAATAAGCGTCGTAGATCGAGGCGAAGCCCGGCCAGCGGGTGGTCGAGAATTCGAGGCAGTAGAAGCGGCCGCCGGTCTTCAGCACCCGGTGCGCCTCGCCCAGCGCCGCCGCGATGTCGGTGACGTTCCGGATCCCGAAGGCGATCGTATAGGCGTCGAAGGCGGAATCGGGGAGGCTCAGGGTCTCGGCATTCTCGACGGCCCAGGTCAGCCCTTCGACCCGCCGCCTGGCCGCGCGCTCGCGGCCGACCTCCAGCATGTCCGGATTGATGTCGGCGACCATCACCCGGGCGCCCTGACCGGCGAGCCGGAAGGCGACGTCGCCGGTGCCGCCGGCCATGTCGAGGATCGATTCGCCCTTTCGCGGCCGCACCCGGCGGACGAACAGATCCTTCCACTGCCGGTGGAGCCCGCCCGACATGAGGTCGTTCATCAGGTCGTAGCGCCGGGCGACGCTCGTGAAGACGGCGCCGACCCGGCGAGTCTTCTCCTCGGGCGGGACTTCC
>DASVTA010000153.1:0-2735 GCA_036387815.1 Allosphingosinicella sp. | reverse complement strand
GTGGTCCGCTGGCTTCCCGGATCGAAGCGGCGGACGCTCTCGATCTCGTCTCCGAAGAAGTCGAGCCTCAGCCCTTCGCTTTCCCCGGCTGGGAACAGGTCGACGATCCCGCCGCGGACGGCGAACTCGCCGGAATCCTGGACGGTGTCGGTTCGGTGATAGCCGTTGGCGCTGAGCAGGGCCGAGAGCCTGGCCATGTCGATACGCTCGCCCGGAGCCAGCTTCGCCACCAGCTGGCGGATCCGGAAGGGCGACAGGGTGCGCTGGGTGGCGGCGTTGACGGTGGTGACGAGGAGCTGCGGCTTGTCCGCCTTGCGCTGGAGCGCGTGAAGTGTGGCGAGGCGCTCGGACGAGGCCCGAAGGGAGGGGGAGGAGCGGTCGTAGGGAAGACAGTCCCAGGAGGGGAAGGCGAGGACTTCCAGCTCGGGTGCGAAATAGGCCGCCGCGTCCTGCAGGTGGCGCATCGCCGCCTCATCGGGCGCGACGAACACGGCCCGGCCCTTGGAGGCGCGCGCGAGATCGGCGGCGAGCCAGGGAAGGAAGCCCGCGGGCGCGCCGGCCAGCGTCATCGGCTTCTTCGCCGAGAGGATCTTGTGGATGTCGGTCACTTATCGGGGGTGCTTGATATAATTGAGTTGCTGGAGCCGCCGCATCATCGCCCCGCGGTAGCGCTCCGGAGGCTCCGCGGTTCCGATGGCCCAGGCCATGATGTCCGCATCCTGCTCCTCGAGCAGCGCTTCGAACCAGGCCAGCGCATCCTCGTCGAAGGCTTCGCCATGGGCGTCGAAGAAGCCGCCGACCATGAAATCGGCCTCGCGCACCCCGCGGTGCCAGGCGCGGAAGCGGAGGCGTTTGAGGCGGTCGGCGGGGTCCAAGAGGTCTCCATGCGAAAAAGGCCGCGCTGGGAATCCAGGCGGCTTCATTGAAGGCAGCATTTAAGGATTGACCCACGCAAATCAATTCCTCCCCGAGCTCGTCTCGGGGAGGGGACCAGCGAAGCCTGGTGGAGGGGCAATTCCCGGTCCTGTATCGCCCCTCCACCACGCCGCTACGCGCCGCGGTCCCCCTCCCCGAGCAAGCTCGGGGAGGAATGTTGAGCTATCCCCCGCGTCTTCCAAAGCGACCAGCCGACGCCGGCGGCGAGGATGGCGAAGGTGACGGAGAGCGAGGCGGCGGGCGGGATCTTGGCCAGCCCCAGAGCGTCGGCGACGAAGATCTTCGAGCCGATGAACACCAGCAGCACCGCCAGCGCGTATTTGAGATAATGGAAGCGGTGGACCATCGCCGCCAGCGCGAAATAGAGGGCGCGAAGGCCGAGGATGGCGAAGATGTTCGAGGTGTAGACGATGAACGGATCCGAGGTGATCGCGAAGATCGCGGGCACCGAATCCACCGCGAACACGACGTCGACGATCTCCACCATCGCCAGCGCCAGGAAGAGCGGGGTGATGAACCAGGCGGGCTTGCCCGTCCCCGGATCCGTCTTGCGCACCCAGAAATTGTCGCCGTGGAGCCCCTCCGTCACCGGAAGCCGCTTGTGCAGCCAGCGGAGCACGGGGCTGGCCCCTACGTCATATTCCTTCTCCGCCATCATCCACATCTTGATCCCGGTGAAGATCAGGAAGGCCGCGAAGATGTAGAGCACCCAGCCGAACTGCTGCACCATGGCGGCACCGAGCCCGATCATGATCGCCCGAAGCACGATCACGCCCAATATGCCCCAGAAGAGCACCCGGTGCTGGTAGAGGCGCGGGACGGCGAAATAGGTGAAGATCATCGCGATGACGAAGACGTTGTCCATCGCCAGGCTCTTCTCGATGACGAAGCCGGTCAGGTAGGCGAGGCCGGCACCTTCGCCCATGTACCACCAGACCCAGGCGCCGAAGCCGAGGCCGAGCGCGATATAGCCCGCGGAAAGGAGCAGGCTCTCGCGCACGCCGATCTCGCGCTGCTTGCGGTGGAGCACCCCCAGATCGAGGGCGAGGAGCGCGACGACGATGGCGAGGAAGGCGAGCCACATCCAGAGCGGCTTGCCGAGCCAGAGCAGGGTGAGAAAATCCAATTGGGCCTCCTGTTGCGATGTGCGGCCGACATCGCGAGTCCGAATGGATCGCCAGAGGGGCCCGGTCCGCGAGGGTAGGTGAGTGGGGGTGGCCGGCGGCGCACGTCATTCCGGCGAAGGCCGGAGTCCATGAACACCGCCGCAGGGCCTGGAGTCGCCTCCGTGTTCATGGATGCCGGATCAAGTCCGGCATGACGGGTCCCCGCCGGCCGAGGGTCAGGCGCCGACGGTCTCGCGCGGCCTTCGGGCGTGGAGTCGGTCCTTGACGGCGAGCTTCAGCTTCTTGAGCCGGAGCAGCCTGATGCTGTCGGGCAGGCGCCGGCCGAGCTCGCGCCGGATCTCCTCGTCGAGGCGGCGGTGGACCAGGGTCAGGCGGTAGATGAAGGGATTCATAGCCTCTCTCCAAAATCGATATGTCATCGAAATCGGGCGAAGCTTGCGATGCAGGGGGCGAAGGGCCGTGGAACTGCACCGGGCCAAGCCCGATGCGGTCCGACATCACGGTCGTCCAGGAGGACGCCCGCCAGAGGGGCCCGGTCCGCAGCGGCTTATCTATATTGGCACGGCGGCGTAATCAAGACCTGTCTCCCCTCCCTGGAAGGGAGGGGCCGGGGGTGGGTCCGCCGAAGGCGGCCGAAACTCGAGGCCAGCAGGAAGTCTCGCTTCGCTCGCC
>DASVTA010000152.1:0-10075 GCA_036387815.1 Allosphingosinicella sp. | reverse complement strand
GGAGCTGGCCGGCGAGGTGGCCACCCGCGCCGGCGGCCAGGCCGCCGACGCCGCGCGGGTCAGCCAAGCCCTCTCCGAGCATGTCCAGGCGATCGAATCGATCCTCGGCCTCATCCGGGACATCGCCGGGCAGACCAACCTCCTCGCGCTGAACGCCACCATCGAGGCGGCCCGGGCCGGCGACGCCGGACGGGGATTTGCGGTCGTCGCCCAGGAGGTGAAGTCGCTGGCCTCGCAGACGGCTCGCGCTACCGATGAAATTACTT
Source organism: Allosphingosinicella sp. (assembly GCA_036387815.1). Lineage (GTDB taxonomy): Bacteria > Pseudomonadota > Alphaproteobacteria > Sphingomonadales > Sphingomonadaceae > Allosphingosinicella. Next base: position 9,809 of record DASVTA010000152.1, on the reverse strand, counting down.
TCAAGATAACCGCCATCCAGCACGCCACCCGTCAGACGGTCGAGGCGAACGGCTCCATCCGGAAGACGGTTGAGGACGTGCAGACGTCAGCCGACCGGATCCGAGAGGCGATGGAGGTCCAGGCCCAGACTGTCACCATGATCACCGCCGCGGTCGACGAAACGGCACTGGCCGCCCATTCGATGTCCTCGACCATTGCCGCGATTCGCGAGGATACCGAGAGCGTGGCCCGAGAGATCGACGGGGTGACATCCAATTTCGGCTTGGTCGACGAGGAGATGGCGCGGTTTAAGGCCGCCGCCTCCGATTTCGTGAAACGTTTCGCCGCGTAGGCACATCGAGGCGAGCCGAGCTCCCTGCAAAGCGATTTCCGCTTCCTGTCGTGGAAACCAAGCCTTGCCGCATTCGTTAACCTGTTCCCATATTGCGGGCTCCGCCTGACCCCATTGTGCAGAAGCCCTTCCTAAGCGATAATCCCATCCCGCCATGGACCCTAACCGCATCTCCAGGCTGACGGAGCAACAGCGTGCCTGCCTCAGGTATGTCTACGCGCACCTGACGTCCAAGGAGATCGCGCCGCTGATGGGAATCGAGCCGGGCTCGGTCGACCAGCACATTAAAGCCGCCATGCGGACCCTCGGCGTCGGCGACCGCCGGACTGCGGCCCGGATTCTTGCGGAACATGAGGTTCGCGATGATTCGCCCGCAGTGTTGTGCCCGCCGCCGAACCCCGGATCGCCGACCGATCCGTATAATTTCGTGCCGCCGATCGTGAGCGGCTGGCAACCGCACGACTCGGCCGGCGGATCGATGCGGGAAGAGCAGGCCTTCTTCCGAGTCGCCACGCCGACGGGAAGCCCGACGTTCCCCCTACCGATCGGCTCGTCCAAGCCCGGCGATCTCAATTGGGCGACGAGGCTGATGTGGATCGCGATCATCGCGATCGGCGTGGCGCTGGCCTTCGGAGCCTTGGTTTCAGCGATAGAGGCGCTGGGCAGGCTTACCCAGGCCTAGGGTCCTGACGGACTGAAAGAGCCACCGGTTCATCGCTGCCTGCGAGTCTGCGCCGCCACCTTAGGAAGAACCGATCAGCCCCCGCCTTCCGCCGTCCCGGTCGCGCGCGATAGTCCCCCCACCGATCTTTACGCCCGGCGGGCAGTCGTCGGCTTGATCCACCAGCCATTGGTATACCAACCATTGGACATTGTCTGGGAAGCCGATTCCCGCTCATTCGGACGTACCGATCGAGAGGGGCAGCAACAAGCGGGTGTCCGGCGGACGGTGTGGAGGAGCAAAGCTCTTCCCCATCGGAAAACGCCGGGAGGGGCTCCCAAGCTACCGCTTTCGACCGGTAAAACGAGGCCCGGCGACCTTGCGTGGTTGACGAGGCTGGCGTGGAAGCCCTGCCATGGGATGGCACCGGCATACCACGCCCCGGGTCTCGAAATTTAAGTCGGCGAATACGCGCCGGCACCTACAGGATCGAGATCATAGCCGCGGGGCTGCGTCCCGCGAATAGGGAGATATCATGCTCAAAGAACGCCGGGACGCCGCCATGAAGGTGGCCGAAAGCCTCTTCGCAGCCGAGGATGCGATCGACACAGCTTTAGCTCGCGCGGCCGAACTAAATGCGGCGATCGTCACAGCCCGCAAAGATGCCAACTTGTCGGCCATGGTGGGGCAGGATGCGTTTGAGATGGCTGCCTCAGCTTTCGCGGCGCTGGCGCGTGCTCGCGGTGACATCATTGAGTCCCATAAGAGGCTTGATGAGGCGAAAACCCAGATCGGACTTCGCGTTATGTCAGTCGGCGAACTGGGGAAACCGCCGACCGCGGGGCGCCGAGACTCGTCCCACCTCCAAGCTGTTGCCTGAATGGTCGTCTCGACGCCAATCTGGAGTGCTCTGTGCCGCGCATCCCTGCAACTGAGGTAGCTGTCCGCCAGCCGAGAGGCTTGGCAGACTTGACCGGCCAAATAAGGCGTGGTCCGGTCAGATCATGCTTCCGGTTCCAGTCTACTACGCACTTTTCGCTGCCTGTGGATTGTATGTGCTCCTCAGGGGAGGCGCACCAGAGAAGGTGGGGACAGCGATACTCGCGATCGGCTCTATCCTGTCAGTGGCGGCGGTGTCCAATCCAACAGGCCGATTTGGGGCGGTCGAGGTTGGCGTGTTCTTGGTCGACATCGTCACATTGTTGGCCTTCGTTGCGCTCGCTCTCCGCGCGGAGAGGTACTGGCCGCTATGCGTAACGGCACTCCAAGCTATCGGAACGGCGGGTCATGCGGCGAAGCTCTTGGATCCCGGGGTGATACGCTCTGCCTACGCGATCGTGCTTTCGCTTTGGGGCTATCTGATGCTCCTTCTAATCGTCCTTGGCACCTGGAACCATCAGAGGCGCCTGGCCAGGTTCGGTGTCGACAGATCCTGGTCGAGCTTCTCCGGCCGCTCGGAGCCGCGGCCTCCGACTGGGCCGATCGGTTAGTCTCCGAATTCGGGTCGCTGGCGGGCACGCTTGCGGCGGCCCCGGCGGCGCAGGCGCGGGCGCTCGGGGACGGGGCGGCGGCAGTTCATCATCTCGGCATCATCCGTAACGCGATGCTGCACGCATTGCGGACGGAAGCGTTCGCCCGGCCCACGCTCGACGATTCGCAGAAGCTGATCGACTACCTCTCCCTCGACATGGCGCTGCTTCCCACGGAGCGGCTTCGAGTCCTGTTCCTGAACAGCAGCAACCGTCTGCTCCATGACGAGACTCACACCCACGGCTCCGTCAGCGAAACGCCCGTCTACCCGCGCGAGATCATGCGGCGGGCCCTGGAGGTGGGCGCGACGGCACTGATCCTGGCCCACAACCATCCTTCGGGGGATCCCACCCCGAGCCGCGGCGACGTCGAGGCGACTCGGCGAATCGCAGAGGCGGGACGCGCTCTCGACATCTGCATCCACGACCATGTGATCGTCGCCCGATCGGGCTGGTCGAGCTTCCGGGCACTGGGCCTGCTCCAGCCGGCGAGGAGGAATTGATGAAAGTGGAAATAAGGTACTATGCAGCGCCGCGGAATTCGATAATGTGGGCACGGGGAAGAAGCCGTGGCGCACGAAATCCATTCCGCAAGACTAGAAGCAGCCTTGGCGATAGTTCGCCAGGCGTCGGCGCGCCTCGCGGTGCTCTCCGATCCGCATTCGGCCGAAGCCGGCCAATCGTTGCGCTCCGTGGCTGAGCGCCTCTACGCCGAACGCCGCAGGCGCGACGAATATTTCCCGATGGGACTGTTCGGAGAGCCGGCCTGGGACCTGCTCCTGTCGCTGTTCATCGCCGGGGACGATGGCCGTGAGGTTCCCCTCGAGGAGGCTTACCGATCCGCCAAGGTGGATCCGGAGGACGGGCCCGCGCTGATCGAGAAGCTCATCGACAAGAACCTGGTGGCGCGCAGCCGGACCAGGCGCAACTCGATCATGCTCACCGACACCGGCATGGATCGGCTCAGCGACTATCTCGCCGACCTGATCTAGGCTGCTCGCCATCACCGGATCAAATCCGGCATAAGGGACGCGCTACAGCCCCCGCTTTTCCTCGTTTGCCGTCCGGCCCGCGCCTTGCGCCGACGACTCGTGGCGAGCGCAAATGCTCTAGGCTGTCGACCTCACCTGAAAACCGGAGGACAAATCCTGCCCTTCCGCCTCCGCCGGCTCGACCTCGATCCGGTCGACCCGAGCCGCGGCCGGTCCGGTCCGGCAGGCGGCGATCAGCGCTTCCACCGCATCATCGTCGCCGAAAGCCTCAAGCTCCACGTTTCCGTCACGGCGGTTCCTGACCCACCCGCGCAGGCCCAGCGCTTGGGCTTTCTCCACCGTCCACTTGCGGAAGAAGACGCCTTGGACTCGCCCGCTGATCCGAACCCGCCGACCGATCATCCGCACTGCGCCCGGTGGAGCAATTTATGGTCTGCAAGGACAAGCGCGACCATCGCTTCGAGGATTGGGGGCGCTCGGAGCCCGACGCAAGGGTCGTGGCGTCCCTTCACTCCCAGCGACGGAACGGAGGAAGTCGGCTTGAAGGCGGCGCGGACGAGGATCCGCTCTCCGGTCGAAATTCCGCCGGTGATGCCGCCGGCGAGAGCGGTGCGGGCGTTGTCCTCGCCCCGAAGCCGCGCAGCCTCGAAACCGGCGCCGACTTCCACCGCCTTCACGGCATTTATCGACATCATGGCGGCGGCGAGGTCGGCATCGAGCTTGCCGTAGACGGGCGCGCCCCAGCCCGCGGGCACGCCGTCCGCGACGCACTCGATCACCGCTCCCAGCGAGCTTCCCGCCGAGCGCGCCTCGGCCAGCAGCGCCTCCCACCGCGATTCTTCGAACGACCCTGCGATCTCCACGACCCGGGCGGCGATCTCCACCTCCGGGACGACCAGCCTGGCGACGGCGCCCGCCGCCACGCGCGCCGCCGTCTCCCGGGCGGAGGCGCGGCCGCCGCCGCGCGGATCGCGAAGGCCGTATTTCGCCTGATAAGCCGCGTCGGCGTGGCCGGCGCGGGGCGGCAGATCCTCATAATCCGCCGGACGGGCGTCGACATTCTCGATGACGAGGCTGATCGGGGTTCCCGTCGTCAGGCCCTGGAAGGTGCCGGAGAGGATCCGCACCCGGTCCGGCTCCCGCCGCGGCGACGTGTTCGGCGAAAGGCCCGGCCGGCGGCGGTCGAGCCAAGGCTGGATATCCGTTTCGCCCAGAGCGATCCCCGGGGGGCAGCCGTCCACCACCGCGCCGATGGCGGGACCATGGCTTTCACCCCAGGTGGTGAAGCGGAAGACTCGGCCGAAGCTGTTGAAGCTCATGTGCCCTCACCCCCCTGACGCTCTGGGCCCCTCCCTCTCCCTGACCGGGAGAGGGGTCAAGTCGCGGCGATGTCCGGAGCGTCCTCCGCCTTCATTCCGACGACGTTGTAGCCGGCGTCGACGTGGTGGATTTCGCCCGTGACGCCGGAGGCGAGGTCGGAGAGGAGGTAGAGACCGGCGCCGCCGACATCCTCGATCGTCACGTTCCGGCGCAGCGGCGCGTTGTATTCGTTCCACTTGAGGATGTAGCGGAAGTCGCCGATCCCGCTCGCCGCCAGGGTCTTGATGGGGCCGGCCGAGATGGCGTTGACCCGGATATTCTCCGGCCCAAGGTCCATTGCGAGATATTTGACGCTGGCCTCGAGCGCGGCCTTGGCGATGCCCATGACGTTGTAATGGGGAATGACCTTCTCGGCGCCGTAATAGGTCAAAGTGACGAGCGCTCCGCCATCAGGCATCATCTCCCGGGCGCGGCGGGCGACGGCGGTGAAGCTGTAGGCGGAGATGTTCATCGACATCAGGAAATTTTCGAGGCTGGTGTCGACATATTTGCCGCGAAGCTCGTTCTTGTCGGAGAAGCCGATGGCGTGGACGACGAAGTCGATCGTTTCCCAGCGCGCCTTCAGCTGCTCGAACAACCGGTCGAGATCCGCCATGTCGGCGACGTCGCACTCGATCAGGAAATCCGATCCCACCTCCGCCGCGAGCGGCCCGACCCGCTTCTTCAGAGCCTCGCCCTGATAGGAAAAAGCCAGCTCGGCGCCATGCTCGGCGAGCCGCTTCGAAATCCCCCAGGCCAGCGACTTATCGTTGGCGAGGCCCATGATCAGGCCCCTCTTCCCCGCCATCAAACCCGTCATGCTTTGTCCCCCTCGGCATCCGCGGCGTCGCGCGTTTCCTCGGCCTCCTCGGCTTCGTCGGCTTCGTCGTCCGCCTCTTCGCCTGCCGCTTGTGCCTTCTGAACGGCCTCGTCCGCCGCGAGCTCGAGCTTGGCTTCTTCTACCGTCGGCTCGGGCGGTTCTGCCAGCGCAGCGTTGAGCTGGGCGCCAATAACCACCCCGAGCCCGATTATGTAAAAGAAAATCAGCGCGATTATGACCCCGGCGAGGCTGCCGTAGGTCAGGTCGTAGCCGCCGAGGCTCGAGAGCGCCACCGGGAGCAGCGCGGTGGTCGCGATCCACCAGCAGGTGACGAACAAGGCGCCCGGCCATTTGCGGCACTTCATGCGCCGGTAGCGGCGCGGGGTGAGCGACATGAAGATCAGGTAGACGGAGCCGAACAGGACCAGCGCCGGCACGATACGGAACAAAGCGAGCAGCCCGAGCACGTCGTCCGCCCAGGGCAGCGCCGTCCGGATGAACTGCTCGACCGAGGCGAGCAATATGGACGCGCTGAACGACACCAGCATCAGGATCACCGAGGCGACGATGAGGCCGATCGAGCCCAGGCGATACTCCCAGAAGGGCGCTCCGCCGGTGACCCCGTAGGCGCGCCTCAGGATGTCGCGGATCGTCTCGATGAAGCTGCCCGTCGTCCACAGCCCGACGAGGGCGCCCAGCCACAGCAGGTTCCCCGAGCGGGCCTGCAGCACGTCGGTGATCGGCTTCCGCAGCACGTCGGCGACGTCCGGGGGCATGGTGCGCAGCAGGGCCACGACCGCCTGAAGCCCACCCTCGGTCTGGCCGAAGATTCGAGCCGCGGCCGCCGCGACGATGACGAACGGGAAGACCGTCATCAGCGCCAGATAAGCGAGGTTGCCGGCGTGGATGAAGCCGTCGTTATAGGTGCCGATCCCGACCCGCTTCATGACCTCGAAGCCGTATTGGCCGGGTCGCATATTGTCGCGGATTCGCCCGAAGCGCGCCTTCGCGGCCGCGAGCCGCTTTCGCCGGGCTTCCGGGGATTCGGGGGAGATCGTCGGCTGCACGAGCCTCTAGACGCCCAAAGCCGCTCTCGGGTTTCCTGCGTCCTTCCGACTCCAGCCCTCGACGAAGCTTTTGAGCTCGGAATCGTCGGCCGGAATATCGACCATCAAGGTGACGAGCTGGTCGCCGCGCTGGCCTCCCTTCGTGCTGAAGCCCTTGCCCTTGAGGCGCAGGACCTTGCCCGAGCTTGTTCCGGCCGGGACGCTCAGCATCACGGGGCCGTCGACCGTCGGCACCTTCACCTTCGCCCCGAGGACCGCCTCGTCCAGGGAGATCGGCAGATCGAGGCGGATATTGTCACCGTCGCGGCTGAAGAAGCGATGGGGCTTGATGGAGATCGTGACGATGGCGTCCCCGGTCCCCCCGGGTCCCGGCTGCCCCTGTCCGGCGAGACGGATCTTGGCGCCTTCCTCGACTCCGGCGGGAAGCCTTATCGAAACCGTCTTGCCGCCGGCGAGCGTGACTCGCTGCTCCTTGAGCGCGGCCGCGTCCTCGAAGCTGATCGGGAGCCGGTAAGCGGTATCCGCGCCCTTCTGCGCGGGCGGGGGAGGCCGGCGGGTGCCGAAGCCACCGAAACCGCCCAGGCCGCCGCTGGGCCCGCCCCGGCGCTGGCCGGCCGCTCCTCCGAACAGCCCATCGAACAGATCGGACAGATCGATTTCCTCGCCGCCGCCGAAATCGGGGCCGGGGCCGCGGCCGAAGCCTGGGCCGCCCGGCCCGGCCCCGGGCCGTCCCGCGCCGCCGCCGCCGCCGAAGCCGAACGGGGCCCGCGGATTGCCGTCTTCGTCGAGCTCGCCGCGGTCGTAGCGGGCGCGCTTGTCCTTGTCGGTGAGGATATCATAGGCCCGGGTCACCTTGGAAAAGCGTTCCGAGGCGCTGGGGTTGCCCTTGTTCTTGTCGGGATGAAGCTCCTTGGCGAGCTTGCGATAGGCCTTCTTGATTTCGGCCTCGCCCGCGTCCCGCTTCACGCCCAGCTGTGTGTAGAGATCCGCCATCGCTTAGCTTCGTTCTCCAGACCGCGGTAAATGTCCACTGTTGCGTCGTGATCGCGCTGTATCAGATGGGTAACGCACCTTCGAGCTGCAACCACCCCGGCCTTCGCCGCGATGACGGAGTGGGCGGCGCTTGTGCCTCATGCGGACAAGCGGCAAGAGACGGCCATGGCCCAGGATCCGCACGCATTGTTCGAGGAATGGCTCGCCGAAGCGCGCCTGTCCGAGCCGAACGACCCGACCGCCATGGCGGTCGCGACGGCCGACGCCGCGGGCCGCCCCTCGGTCCGGATGGTGCTGATGAAGGGCCATGACGAACGCGGGTTCGTCTTCTACACCAATCTCGACAGCCGCAAGGGCGGCGAGCTTGCGGCCAATCCCGCGGCCGCCTTGCTCTTCCACTGGAAGTCGCTTCGCCGCCAGGTTCGGATCGAGGGGCCGGTGCGACCGGTCACCGACGCCGAGGCGGACGCCTATTTCGCGACTCGCGGCCGCGACTCGCAGCTCGGCGCCTGGGCCTCGGACCAGTCCCGGCCGCTGGATGCCCGCTCGACGTTCGAGGGGCGATTCGAGGAGGTCCGCGACCGGTTCGAAGGTGGCGACGTGCCGAGGCCTCCGCGGTGGTCGGGATGGCGGGTGGCGCCCGAGCGGATCGAGTTCTGGAGCGACCGGGCGCACCGCCTCCACGAGCGCCGGCTCTTCACTCGCACCGCGGCGGGATGGAACGAGGGGCTGCTCTACCCGTGAGCGGGGACGCGTCCACGCAAGCGATTCACGCCATCCTGACCCGCCGAGCCGCGCTGGCCAGCGTTTTTACCGCCTTGTTCCTGCTTGCGCTCAAGACCTATGCGGCCTGGGCGACGGGATCGGTGGCGATGCTCGGCTCGCTCGCCGACACCGGTCTCGACGTGCTCGCCTCGCTGATCACCCTCTACGGAGTGCGAATCGCCGCCGAGCCGGCGGATCGGGACCATCGGTTCGGCCACGGCAAGGCCGAGGCGCTGGCGGCCCTCGCCCAGGTGGGGATCATCGCTTTCTCCGCGCTGGCGATCGGCTGGAGCGCCGTCGACCGCCTCCTGGGCCAGGACGCCACCGCCAATGCCGAATACGGAATCGGAGTCTCTTTAGTGGCGATTTTGGCGACCCTCGGGCTGCTCGCCTATCAGCGCCGGATCATCGCCCGTACCGGATCGGTGGCGATCGGCACCGACTACGTGCATTATCAGAGCGATCTGCTGCTGAACCTGTCGGTGATCGCGGCGCTCGTTCTCGACCAGCTCCTCGGCCTCACCGGCGCGGATCCGGTGTTCGGCATCCTCATCGCCCTTTGGCTGCTGTGGGGGGCATGGCGCGCCTCCAGCCGCGCCGTCGACCAGCTGATGGATCGCGAATGGCCGGAGGAGAAGCGCCGCCGCTTCGTCGAGGTGGCGGCGCGCCACCCGGCGCTCAGGGGCCTTCACGATCTCAGGACCCGCACCAGCGGCGCCCGCGATTTCGTCCAGTTCCACGTCTGGGTCGATCCCGGCATGAGCGTCGCGGAGGCGCACCGGGTGATGGACGAGGTCGAGCACAAGCTCGGCGAGGAGTTTCCGGGGGTCGAGATCCTCATCCACATCGATCCCGAGGGACAGGTCGACCAGCCGGGCAACAAGCTGGTTGAAACCGACCTCACACCCCGCATCGGAGGACAATGAGAATGCCTGAATTGCGCCTGGTCCAGGTCGACGCCTTCGCCGACCGTCCGTTCACCGGCAACCCCGCGGCCGTGGTGCCGCTGCAGGAATGGCTTCCGGACGAGATCCTTCAGGCGATCGCGGAGGAGAACAATCTCTCGGAGACCGCCTTCACCGTGCCTTCAATGGACGACGAAGCGGATTTCGAGCTGCGCTGGTTCACGCCGACGGTGGAAGTGGCGCTGTGCGGCCATGCCACCCTGGCCAGCGGCCACGTCCTGCTGGGCGAGCGGGAGCAGGTGAAGTTCAGAACGCGTCAGGCGGGCATCCTCATCGTCAGCCGCGACGGCGCCGGATATTCGCTGGACCTTCCCCAGACCCGGGTG
>DASVTA010000151.1:0-1968 GCA_036387815.1 Allosphingosinicella sp. | reverse complement strand
GGGGCCTGTCCTTCGCCCTGGTGGGCGTCGGCCATCTCGTCGGCATCTCAGTCGGGCTGGCCATGTTCCTCGGGCTGGTCATCGGCTGGTGGATCCTGCTTCCGCTGCTGACCGCGCAGATGCCGCTTCCGGGCGGGCCGCAGGCCTGGGCGGGCGCGATCTTCACCCAGCATGTGCGCTTCTTCGGCGCCGGCGTGATCGGCGTGGCGGCGGTCTGGACGCTGCTCAAGATCGCCGGCCCCGTGCTCGGCGGGATCCGATCCGCGATGGCGGCGAGCGCGGCCCGGCGCGGCGGCGAAGCGCTCGCCCTCGAGGAGCGGGACCTGCCGATCGCGATCGTCGGCCTCGGGTCGCTCGCCATCCTCGCGCCCATCTCTTGGCTGCTCTGGACGGTGATCGCCGGCGGCCCGCTCGCCGGATCGGCCGGACTGCTGATCGCCGGAGCGCTCCTCTTTATCCTCGTCATCGGCCTGATGATCGCCGCCGTGTGCGGCTACATGGCCGGCCTCATCGGAGCGTCGAACAGCCCCGTCTCCGGGATCGGGATCCTCTCCGTGGTCGCGGCGTCGCTGATGCTGGTCGGCCTGTTCGGGCGCGACACTGCGCCGGGCACTTCGGAAGCGCTGGTCGCCTACGCGCTGATCGTCACCGGCCTCGTCTTCGGGATCGCGACCATCTCGAACGACAATCTCCAGGATCTGAAGACAGGCCAGCTGGTCGGGGCGACGCCCTGGCGGCAGCAGGTAGCGCTGATATTCGGAGTGATCTTCGGCTCGCTCGTCGTCCCACCGGTGCTCGAGGTGCTCTATCATGCCTTCGGCTTCGCCGGGATGCCCGGCGCCGGGCCGCAGGCCCTGCCGGCGCCCCAGGCCGCGCTCATCTCCGCCCTCGCCAAAGGCGTGCTCGGCGGCGACCTCAACTGGGCGATGATCGGCTACGGCGCAATGACCGGCGCCGGCCTCGTCCTCCTCGACGAGCTGCTCGGCCGCGCGAAGAAGCTCCGCCTTCCCCCGCTCGCCGTTGGAATCGGCATCTACCTGCCGATGGCCGCGGTCCTTCCGGTCGTCATCGGCGCCGTGATCGGCTTCTACTACGACCGCTGGGCCGACCGTCGCCAAAAACCCGAATTCGCCCGCCGCATGGGCGTTCTCACCGCCACCGGCCTCATCGTCGGCGAAAGCCTGTGGGGCGTCGTCTTCGCCGGAATCGTCGCCGGCTCGGGCCGGGACACGCCGCTGGCGCTGGTGGGGGAAGGGTTCGAGACCGCCGCGCTGGTCGGCGGCACGGCCTTGTTCGTCCTGCTGGCGCTGTGGGTGTATCGAAGGACGATGAAGCTCGCTTCTTAATTCCTCCCCCAGCTTGCTGGGGGAGGGGGACCGCGCGAAGCGCGGTGGAGGGGAAATACGGAGCCGCTATTGCCCCTCCACCACGACGCTTCGCGCCGCGGTCCCCCTCCCCGAGACGAGCTCGGGGAGGAATTCAGCTCAGCTCCCCTTCGCCTCCAGCCACCGCGTGATGTCCGGCAGCCGCGTCGTCCGAACCCGCACCCGGTCGCGGATCGAGGAGATCGCGACGTCGACCCGGCCGCGCGACTGCGGGGTCATGTAGCGGGTCGCGAAATCCTCGAGCTTGGCGATCATGGCGGGATCGGCAGAGCCTCCGCCGAGGCCGGCGATGAAGCGGGAGCGCGACGAGATGTCGACCAGGCCTTCCACCTTCTCCCGGTTGCGGATGGCGAAGTCGAAGGCGAGGTCGGGATGCCCGGCCGCCACCGTCGAAAGGATGCCGGCGCTGGTCGTCGCGCCGGGCTCGTCGGTCAAGGCGAGGTCGAGCGCCTTTCGGGCCAAGGCGGGGTCGGCGGCGCTTCCGAGCAGCCGGTAGAGCTGGGCCTTGACCAGCGGGCTCCGCTCGGCGCGGGCCTGGGCGCGGAGCCGCTCCCAGCCGGCCGAATCGACGTTTCGGGCGGTG
>DASVTA010000150.1:0-4816 GCA_036387815.1 Allosphingosinicella sp. | reverse complement strand
AAGCTACCTCGTCCGCCGAATGGTCTGCGGCGAGCAGACCCGCGGTTACGGAAAGGTCGCCCTCGACCTGGCCGCCGCGCTCCAGAGCTCGGCGTCGGACGAAGACCGCTGCGGGGCGATGCTCGATGTCCTGCAATCCGGCGGCTGGCCCGATGACGAGCGCTTCTTGCATTCCTGGACGAAAAGCCGGTTCTACGGCTGGTTCAGGCGGGCCCGCGTCCTCACCCTCCTTCAGGCGATCGAGATCGCCTTGCAGAAAAGCGCGCACAAATCCGAAAAGCTGTCGGTCGAGGTCGACGGTCTGACGATCGAGCACATCATGCCCCAATCGTGGCAGACCCACTGGCTTCCAGGCGAGGGATCGGACCGCGCGGCGCGCGACGCGCTCGTTCAGAACATCGGCAACCTGACGCTTGTGAACGACCGGCTCAATCCCGCTTTGTCAAACGCGGCCTGGACCGGCGGCCCGACGTCCAAGCGAGACCAGCTCCGGGAGCACAGCAAGCTGGAGCTGAACAGGAAGCTGCTTGCCCAGGCCGGCGACGAATGGACCGACGCGAAGATCGATGAGCGGGCTCGCCTCCTGTTCGACGTGGCTCGCGAAATCTGGCCGTCTCGCGAAGCCATGTCCGCCGCGCTTACATGAAGCGCCGCTCGGACGGGCCGGCGACAGCCTATATCACCGGGCGGAGCGACGCCGCCGGCCGCAGAGGATGTATGCCGTCACTTCCTGGCCCGCCCCACGAAGGGGAGGCGATGCCGGATCAGGTCCGGGATGACGGGGCGGTGCGGATTCGGCGTCCGATGCTCTAGCGACTCTCGCGGCCCGCCGCTTCCCGACCCGACCGCAGCTTCTCGACGGCGGCGGCGAGGTCGGCCTGGCGGAAGGGCTTGGTGAGTCGGGGAAGGTCGGCCGGAAGCCCGTCCAGATCGGCATAGCCCGAGACGATGAGGACCGGCAGGTCCGGCCGCTCGGCGGCGAGGATCAGCGCCAGATCGGTACCCGACAGGCCCGGCATCAAATGGTCGGTGATGACGAGGTCCGGCTGACGAACGTCGAGCAGCGCCAGCGCGTCCGTTCCGGAATCGGCCTCCACCACCTCGTAGCCGAGCTCCGTCAGCATGTCGGCCGTGCTCGCGCGGACGAGAGGCTCGTCGTCGACGAGCAGGACCGTCCCGGCGGTGGCGCGCACCGCCGTTTCGGCGCCTCCCGAGGCCGCGGCCAAAGCGGGAGCGGCATCGGAGACGGGCAGCCAGAGGGCGGCGACCGTCCCCTCCCCCACGCGGCTCTCCAGGGTCAGCGCCCCGCCAAGCTGGGCGGCGAGGCCGTGAACCATCGAAAGGCCGAGGCCGGTGCCCCGGCCGACTCCCTTGGTGGAGAAGAAAGGCTCCACCGCGCGCTCGAGCGTCGCCTCGTCCATTCCGGTGCCGGTGTCCCCGACCGAGAGTCGGACGTATCGGCCTTCGGCCAGGCCGGCGACCTCCCCGGCGGCGACGCTTCGGGCGGAGGCGGCGATGGTGAGCGCTCCGCCGCCCGGCATCGCATCGCGCGCGTTCACGGCGAGGTTGAGGACCGCCATCTCCAGCTGGTTGGCGTCGGCCCGCGCATAAGGCAGCGCCTCGTCCAGCCGGGTCTCGATCCGGATCTGCGGCCCCGAGGTGCTTGCGACAAGCTCGACCATCCCGCCAACCAGCTCCCGCAGGTCGACCGGACCCGGCTGAAGCGGCTGGCGGCGGGCGAAGGCGAGCAGGCGCTGGACGAGGGTCTTGGCGCGCTCGGCCGACTGAAGGGCGCCTTCGACCAGCCTCTGTTCGCGCGGGCCTCCGAGCGCCTTGCGGTGAAGAAGGTCGAGACTTCCCAGGATCGGCGTGAGGAGGTTGTTGAAATCGTGCGCCACGCCTCCGGTGAGCTGGCCCATCGCCTCCATCTTCTGCGCCTGGCGAAGCGCCTCCTGGGCGGCGGCGAGCTCCCGCGCGCGTTCGGCCACCCGCTGCTCCAGGGTTTCGTTGAGGTTGCGCAGCAGAGTCTCGGCCTTCTTCTGGTCGGTGACGTCGATCATGATCCCGTCCCAGACGGTGGTGCCGTCCGCGAGCCGCCGCGGCCCGGAGATGATCCGGGCCCAGCGCAGGACGCCGTCGGCGCGCCGGAACCGGCACTGGATGTCGAAAGGCCGCTGCTCGGCGATGGCCGCTTCCTCCGCGGCCGCCATCATCGCGAGGTCCTCGGCCTCCTCCATCATGCCATAGGCCACCGACGGATCGGCGAGGATCGCCTCGGCCGGATAGCCGGTGAGCTTCTCGCAGCTCTGCGACACGAACAGGAAGCGACGCTCGCTTCCGTCGAGCCCGGTCGAGACCTGATAGACCATCCCGCCCGGAAGATTGTCGGTCAGCGCCCGGAGCCGGGCCTCGTTCTCCCGAACGGCCGCCTCGGCGGTGCGCCGCTCGGTGACGTCGATGGTGACCGCGAGGATCCCGTAGGGCTCGCCGGAGGGGCGCCGAATGACCGAGACGCTATTGTTGACCCAGACGATCGAGCGGTCGGGACGGACGTAGCGCTTCTCGTGGGAGAAGGGCGTTCCCTCCCGAACCGCTCGCTCGAACTTGGGGACGTTGGCAGGGAGATCGTCGGGATGGGTGATCTCCTGCATTGTGAGAGCCAGGAGCTCCTCCCGCGGGCGCCCGGCGATCTCGCAGAAGCGGTCGTTCACCAGGGTGAAGCGACCGTCGAGGTCGACCTGGGCGAAACCCGCCGTGGCCTGGTCGATGAAAGCGGAAAGCTGCCCCTCGCGCTCCTTCAGCGCCTCCTCGGCCGACTTGCGGCCGGTGATGTCGAAAACGACGCCGTACCAGCGCACCTGGCCCGTTTGCGGATCGGGGATGGGCTCGCCTCGCCTCGCGAGCCAGCGGGTCTCGCCGGTGTCCGGCCGGATGATCCGATATTCCACGGGGTCGAGCGCGGTCTCGGCCTCCTCGTCGTGGGTGGCGTCCACCCGATCGCGATCCTGGGGATGAATGAGCGCCATGAAGAAGCCGATCGGCGCCTCCTCGACCACCTCGACTCCCCAGATCCGGCAGAATTCGGGGGAGACGAGCATCCGCTCGCCTTCGGGTACATATTCGAAGGTGCCGACGCCGCCCGCGGCCTGAGCGATCCGAAGCCGCGCCTCGCTCGCCCGGAGCGCCGCCTCCGCCGCCCGTCCGGCCCCGTCGCCCTCGATCTCCGGCTGCGACACGGCCCCACGCTCCTCGCCATCCGGGCGAGCGCCCGGAGAGGGCGCGCTAACACAGGCACGAGCGCCAGTTCAATTGCTTCACAGGCGCTTAGGCCATAGTCCTGCCTTCAGGATCGGGGGAGACCGAAGGATGCTGAAGCGCCGGATACTGGCCGCCTTTTCGGGCCCCTGCGTTCCGATCGGCGCCGTCGGGCTGCCGATGATCGTCTATCTCCCACCTTATTACGCCTCGACCCTCGGCCTCGACCTCGCCGCGGTCGGCCTCGTCTTCTTCCTGGTCAGGGCGATCGACCTGCCGCTCGACCCACTGCTCGGCCACTGGATGGACCGCACCCGAAGCCGTTACGGCCGCTACCGGCCCTGGCTTCTGGCCGGCGGCCTCACCCTGGCGGCCGGAGTGTGGCTGGTCTTCATGGCGGAGCCCGGGCTGAGCCCCTTTTCCGCCTTCGCCTTTTTGATGGTGCTCTATCTGGGCTATTCGCTGACGGCGGTCGCGCAGCTCGGCTGGGGCTCGACCCTGACGGACGATTACCACCAGCGCTCCCGCCTCTTCTCCTGGTGGATGGCGGCCCAGGTTCTCGGGATGATCCTCGTCCTGCTGCTTCCGCCCCTG
This sequence comes from Allosphingosinicella sp., assembly GCA_036387815.1. Lineage (GTDB taxonomy): Bacteria > Pseudomonadota > Alphaproteobacteria > Sphingomonadales > Sphingomonadaceae > Allosphingosinicella. The sequence continues at coordinate 967 of DASVTA010000150.1, read as the reverse complement.
GCCGGCGGCGGCCCCGCGGGCGGGATCCACGCCATGGGCTGGTTCATAATCGTCACCGCGCCGGTCACGGTGGCAGTGATGATCCTGGCCGTCCCGGAGCGGGAGCGGGCGGGCGAGCGTCCTCATGCGGGCTGGAGGGAGATAAAGGCGCTGGCGAAGAACCCGCTGCTGCTCAGGCTGATCGTCCTCGACATCCTCACCAGCGCGGCCCCGGGAATTACCGGGGCGATGTTCCTCTTCTATTTCGAGCACCGCCTGGGCTTCGCGGCGCGCGAGGCGAGCCTGCTCCTCCTCATCTATTTCGTCGCCGGGTTCGGCGCCGCGCCCCTTTGGATCGCGCTCGCCCGAAGGATCGGCAAGCACCGGGCGCTGGCGGCGGCGGCGCTCGCCTACGCCGTCTTCCAGCTCGGCCTCAGCCTGCTTCCGCCCTCGCTCGGCATGGCGGGCGCGATCCCGGCCATGGCGATCGTCGGGCTGCCCTACATCGCCGCCCCGTCCCTGCTGAGGGCGATGCTGAACGACGCCGCCGACGTCGATCGCCTGGAGACCGGCCTCGACCGCAACGCCTTGCTCCAGGCGCTGCTCACCAGCACGCAGAAGATCAGCTACGCCGTGCCGGTCGCGATCATCTACCCGATCCTGAGCCTGATCGGCTTCAATCCCAGGCCGGGCGATTACAACTCGGAAGGGGCGATCCTGGGAATGACCCTGCTGTTCGTGCTGGCGCCCGTGGCGCTGATGCTCGCCGCCGCCTGGGTCGCGTCGCGCTGGCCGCTGGACCGGATGCGGCATGCGCAGGTGCAGGAAAAGCTTGCCGCGCGGGGCCCGTAAGCAGCTCCTCCCCGAGCTTGTCTCCGGGAGGGGGACCAGGCGAAGCCTGGTGGAGGGGCAATGCTGACTTCGGCCTACCCCTCCACCACGCCGCTTCGCGGCGCGGTCCCCCTCCCCCAGCTAGCTGGGGGAGGAA
>DASVTA010000149.1:0-10146 GCA_036387815.1 Allosphingosinicella sp. | reverse complement strand
GTCGTAAGTGGGTTGCGTTAACGGAGTCCTTCCGCTGGCCCCAAACCTGCAAAAAAATCCGACACTCACGGTGGTGGCGGCGGCTCTGGTGGACGGCGACGGGCGGGTGCTCCTCCAGCGGCGGCCGGCCGGCCGGGCGATGGCGGGGTTGTGGGAATTCCCCGGGGGCAAGGTCGAGCCAGGGGAGCGTCCGGAAGACGCGCTGGCGCGCGAGCTTGAGGAAGAGCTCGGGATCGCCGTCGCGACCGCTGCGCTGAGCCCGGCGGCCTTCGCGAGCGCGGACAACGACGGCCGGCACATGCTCCTGCTTCTCTACCTGTGCCGCCGGTGGCTCGGCGAGCCGCGCCCGCTCGACGCGGAGGCTCTGATCTGGGTTCGGCCGGCCGAGATGGCCGGGCTGCCGATGCCGCCGGCGGACGAGCCGCTCATCCCTCTGCTGGATCGGCTGATCTAGCGGGCGGCTTCAGGGCCTGTGCCAGCGAGACCTTCCCGCTGCCCCGGGGAGCGGGCTTCGGCTGGTCGGGCGAGGGGCTCCAGCCGAGCAGGTGAAGGATCTCGAACCGCTCCGCCGTCTTCTCCCCGTCTTCGCCGAAATCGGCGATCGCCGCGGCCAGCGCATGACGTCCGAGCGGCCGCAGCGAGCGCGCGGCGAGGATGTTGGTAGACCCCATCGCCCTCAGGTCTCCGACGAGGCTCGTCAGCGAAGAGAAGCGCACGTCGACGCCCTGAACGTCGACCACGGGAAGGGCGAAGCCGGCGCGCACCAGCAGGTCCCCGGCAGCCCGCACGTCGATCTGGGGGTGGACTCGCGCCGCCGCTCCGCCCTCGACCGAATCCGCCGCGAGCATCGCGCGCTTGAGCCGGGGCAGGCTGCCCGAGCCCGCGAGGGCGCCGAGGAACAGCCCGTCCGGGCGAAGCGCCCGGCGGATGAGGATCAGCGCGCCCGGCAGGTCGTTCACGGAATCGAGCGCGCCGGCCGAGACGACGAGGTCGAAGGCGCCGTCGCCGAAGGGCAGGCGGTCCTCGTCTCCGACGACCCCGCCCGCCGCTCGGGCGAAAGCGCCGCCGGCGTCGCAGGGTATCACCTCGAGCCCGCGCTCGCGCAGGCGCCGGGTCAGGTAACCGCCGGCGCAGCCCAGATCGAGCGCCCGGCGAAAGTCGCGTTTCACGAAGTCCAGCCGCTCGATCAGCTCGTCGGCGGCGAGGCGGTGAAGATAATCGGCCTCCGAGAAGCGCGATGCGGCTCGGTCGCGCCGAAGCCGCCGAAGCCGCCGGTCGAAAGGAGCGTCCTGGCTCATCGGGTCTGCGTTAGAGGCGGAGCGCGCTCCCGTCATGCTGAACTTGTTTCAGCATCCGTGGGCGAGCGGCCGGGGCGGTGGAGAGCTGGACCCTGAAACAAGTTGAGGGTGACGAGAGCCTACGATCCCACGCCCTTGCGGCTGAGCTTCAGGATATAGCCTTTGCGGGCCTTGAGATCGCTCTGGACGGAGAGGTACAGGGCGCCGCCCTCGTCCGCGGCGATGCCCTGGATATTGGCGAGGCTGCCGCCGAAAAGGGCGACGACCTTCACCCCCTCGTCGGGCGTGTAGCGGAACAGCTTGCCGTTATCGCTGTCGGTGATGAACAGGGAGCCGCCCGAGAAACGCAGCGATTCGGGCGAGAAGCCGCTTCGGTCGGCGACGACCCGGTGCAGCCTGCCGTCGGTCTTCAGCAGGTAAAGCACATTGTCGCGATTGTCGGCGATGTAGAGATTGCCTGAATCGTCGAAGGCGAAGCTCTCCGGCTTGGCGATCCGCTTCTCCGGCCCGATCAGCACCGAGACGCTTCCGTTTGGCCTCACCTTGAGCACCCTGTGCCCCGGCGCGTCGCCGACGATCAGGTCTCCTTGCGGCGACAGGCCGAGGCCCTCGGTCGAGGGCAGCCCCCGGCGCGGCTCGACCAGGGCGGTGGTGGCGCCGCCGGCGTCCGTCCGCCACAGCCCGCCGCGCGTGTCGTCGGTGAAATAGGTGTTTCCGGCGGAATCGCGGACGAGATCCTCGGGTGAGGCAAGGCCGGCCTTGGCATCGGCGAGGATCGCGGGCCGGCTTCCGGGGCGCCAGGCCCTGACGGCGGACCCGCCCTCATCCGCGACGTAGAGGGTGTCGGCCTGCCAGAGAAGCCCGTCGGGGGAGCCGAAGCCGTCCTTCTCGCTCGCCACCACCTGCGCGGTCCAGCCAGGTTCGACGGTCAGGACCATCGCCTCCTGGTCGAGCTTCGCGCAGCCGGCCAAAGCAAGGGCCAGAGCGACGAGGAGGGATCGGCCCATAGCCTCAGCTCCCCGAGACATGTTCGACGATCGCCTCGCCCGTACCGGCAAGGTCGCGCACGTTGGTGAGGACGTTGGTCGATTCGAAGGCGACGAAGAAGAGCAGGGCGGCCGCCAGCGCCTCGTGGCGCAGGGTCCAGCCGGCCAGCGGCTCGAGCGCCCAGCGCCGGGTGCGGCGAGCGACGAACTGGATCGCGAGCAGCACGCCGACGCCGATGCCCGCGCCTGCGGCGATGTCGAGCGGGGAATGCATTCCTGTGACGATCCGGGGAAGCAGGATCGCCAACGCCGTCCAGGCCAGCGCGATCGTTCCCGCGCGCTTCGAGGCGAGGAATATCCCGAGCGCCAAAGCGGCGAAGAAGCCGGCATGGTCGCTCGGGAAGGAGCCGAGGTCGTTCTGCTCGATCTCCCCGCGCGTGAGAGCCCGGTAGCGGTTGCGGACGCCGCCGTTAAGCGGCGCCCGATAGGCGAGCTTCCGGGTCTCCACGAGTTGGCCGTCCTCCAGGTGCCACGACTGCTGGGCGTGGACGAAGGGCCTCGGCTGGAAGAAGCCGTCGGCGATCGTCTTGGTGGCGGCCATCACGAAGAGGAGTGAGGCGATCGTCACGAGCAGGGTCGACCGGCGGCGGCGGATGTCGGCCTCGTCGCTTCCCGACCACCAGGCGTAGACGAAGCAGGCGCCGATCGGCCCCGCTTTCACCAGATTGTTGTCCAGCGGCAGCGAGATGATCGTGTCGAGCAGCCACGAGCGGCCGGAGATCCCGTTCAGCAGGAGGTAGAGCCAGTCGCTCAGGCGGATGACCAGGTCCATCGCTCAGGCCCCCCCGGCAGCCGGGCGGCGCCGGAGCCGCTGCCGCATCTCGCCGGCGAAGGCCAGGGCCTCGCGTTCGCCGCCGGGCGGCCGGCCGCTGGCCCACCAGAGGCCGATGAGGAAGAGCGGATAGGCGACGGCCCCGACCGCCATACCGCCGGTGAGGTCGATGATCGCGCTTCCGCTGTCCGGGCCTAGGAGGCGAACCGTCGCGGCCATTGCCGCCGCAGCCGCGAAAGGCCGGAAGACGTGAAGGCCGAGCGCGAAGGGATTTTGCCCGGAATAGCGCGCGATGACGGCGATCCCGCTGGCGAGGACGAGGAAATTGGCGGCGAAGGCGGCCAACGCCACCGTCGTCGCATCGGGCCGCACCGCTGCCGCGCCGGCGACGGTGACGGCGAGGCAGAACGCCCCCGCGCCAGACATGAAGGCCGCCTGCCGCGCGAAGCCGGCGGCCTGCAGCGAGGAGGCGATCACCTTGTAAACGGCGTAGAAGGCCGAATAGACCGCGACGATCCTCATGAAGGGCGCCGCCGCCTTCCACTCGGGGCCGAGGAGCAGGTGGATCGCGCTTTCCGCCGTGGCGGCGAGGCCGAAGCCCATGGGAGCGGCGATCATCGCATAGACACCCAGGATCTGCGCGGTGCGCAGCGGAGCGTCGCTGAGCGGCTGGTCGTTGCGCGCCACCGTGACGAAAGTCACCCGGTTGAGCGCCGTCGCGATCTCCTGAGTGAAGATTTCCGAAAGGTCCTTCGAGACCGAATAGAGGCCGATGACATGGGTGCTGCTGAAGCGGCCCATCACCAGCCGCTCGATCTGCATCTGCACGGTCTGGGTCACCGCATGGACGAAGATCCACAAGGAGGTGCCGAGCAGCTCGGCGCGCCGCTTGAGCGACAGCCGGGGCCGGTAGGGGTGGGCCATGTAGGTGGCGATGGAGAAGAAGCTGTTCTGGGCGACGAGGCCGATGACGAGCGCCCAGTAATTGCGGAACCAGAAGGCGGCGGCGATGGCCACCACGAAGGAAGCGAGGCGCGATCCGATGCGCATCTTCAGGTCGCGGCCGAAAGCCAGCTTCCGGTCGAACTCGACGATCCCGATATTGGCAACGCCAAGCGCCACGAAGCGCAGCGAAAGCACCGCAAGCACGGCGGTAAGCGCCGGCTGGCCGTAAATGTGGGCCATCAAGGGCGCGCTGACGAGGGCGAGCACGCCCATCGCCCCGAAAACGATCAGCTGGATCGTCCAGGCGGTGTCGAGATGCTCGCGGTCCCACTCCTTGATGCGAAGCAGGGCCTGCCAGAGGCCGACCGCTCCGAGCAGCTCGACCAGCGCCAGGGTGGCGACCGCGAGGCCCATGATCCCGAAATCCTTGGGCTCCAGCAGCCGGGCGAGGATGAAGACGGAAATGAGGCCGATGAAGCGCATCAGCCATTGCAGGGTGACGGCCAGGACGGCGCTCCGGTAGAGCGCGTTGCGGGTGGGCGGCTCGCTCACCGCGGCATCTCAGGCGGGCTGCCGGCGCAGCGGCGCGGCTTCGCCCGCTCCGCCCGCCGGGCTGGAACGATAGCTCTGCTCGACGACGCTCGCCAGCCGCGTGAGGGCTGCGGCGATCGCGGGAATTGCCTCGGGGCCGTCCCCGCCGCGGCCGGGCAGGGTAACCACTTCGGCCGTGAAGTCCGGAGACATCTGGCGCAGGCGCCACTCCATGTCCTCGTCGAGCAGGATCAGGGCGTCGGCCCGCTCCAGCTCACCCACGGACAGGGCGCTGGAATTGTGCCCGGCGAGATCGATCCCGAATTCGGCCGCGGCCGCCGCGGCGGAAGAGCTGGGGAGCAGGCCCCGTCTCGGCACGTAGCCCGCGGAGCTGACCTCCACCGGCAGGCCTTCCAGGCGTAGCCGCAGCAGCCGCTCGCCGAAGGCGCTCCGGCAGACATTGTCTCGCCCGACGACGATCAGCCGCAGCGGCCGTCCCTGGGCCCGCTCGGATATGCTTCGGACGACATCTTCGAAACGGATACGGTACCGGCGGAGGCGGCCAGGCATCCGCCTGAGCAGCGCTTGGCGGGCGCGGGTCGCAAGCGTCCGGCGCTCCTCGCGCCAGGGCGCGGGATCGTCGGCAGTCCAGGAATCGGCCGTCTTCCGGGCGATCAGCAGGGCGAGCGCGGTGCCCAGTCCGGAGCAGGCGGCGGGCAGCCTGTCGAAACCCGTCGAGGCTTCGAAGCGGTTGACGACGCGGTCGAACTCGCCGGTGAGATCGGCCTTGAGGAAGCCGCCGCCATAGGCCCCCCGGCCTTCGCGGCCGTGTACGGCCAGGTCCCACCACAAAGCCGGGAAATCGGCCCCGGCCGCGACCGCCAAAGGCAGCGAGCCCCAGAAGCGGGGATTGACCTCGAGCAGCACATGGCGGCCGGAGCGGCGGTCGAGCCGGAACTCGAACATGGCCACTCCGTCGAGCCGGGCCGCCGCCGCCAGCGGCTCGGCCGCCGCCAGCAGGGCCGGATCGGCGGGCTCGCTCACCCGCTTGGTGCTGGCGCCGGTTTCCGAGCTCTCGTGCAGCCGCCGGTGCTGATAGGCGAACAGGATCCGTCCCTCGCGGGCAAGCACCGACAGCCCGACCCCGACCCCGGGGAAGAAGCTTTCGGCGACGCAGCCGTTCCACAGGCCTGAGCGCAATTGCCGGTCCAGCTCGCCGAGGTCGCGGACGACCCGAGCCGAACGCTTGGTCGCGATGTCGCCCAGCGCGTAGGAGGCGCGCGGCTTGAGAACGAGCGGCAGGCCGAGCTCTTCGGCCAGCGCTCGGGCGGCCTCGCCGCCGCCGAGCAGCCTTCCCCGGGCCACCTTCACTCCATGGGCCTCGGCAAGCGCCCGGGTATTCGCCTTGTCGCTGAAGATTTCCAGCGCGCTTTCGTTCGCGATGCCGATTCGCTCCCGGCCCAGGGCTTCCGCATGGTGGCGAAGCATGAAGAGCCCGCTGTCGCTGGTCGGCACGACCTTGAGGAAGTTCTGCTGTGCGATCAGCCGCGCAAGCGCCGTTTGCCAGGCCTCGGGGTCGAGCGGGTAGGGCGGCAGGCGGTGCGAGGCCGCGATGTAGCGCGACTTGAGGGCCGGCGACGAGAAGTCGGACGGCGCGGCATGGACCTCCACCCCCCGCCGCCCCAGCGAGCGGGCAATGGCGAGGAAGGCGCGGAGATCGTCGCCCAGCAGAAGCACGCGTTCCGGCATTTTCCTCGCTTCGTCTCGGGTCCCGTGGAGGCGCTATGCGCCGCGGCGGGTTCAAATATCCCTAACAAGCGGGGAAGAATTGGCGTTCGTGGATTGATGCCGGAGGATCGCCGCGCCAGACTGCGCCCATGCCTCCTCCGGCCGCCGCCCTCGCTCGCTCCGCGCTGCGCCAGATGATCGACTTCGCGCTGCCGCCGCGCTGCCCGGGCTGCGGCTCGATCACGAGCGATCCTCACCATTTCTGCCTCGATTGCTGGAACGCGCTCCTCTTTCTCGGCGAGCCTTGCTGCGCTCGATGCGGACTGCCTTTCGCCTTCGGCGCCGGAGAGTCGGCGCAGTGCGGCCGCTGCCTCGCCGAGCCGCCGCCCTTCGACCGGCTCCGCGCCGCCGTAGCCTATGGAGAGGTCTCACGGCAGGTCGCGCTGAAGCTCAAGTATAGCGGCCGTCTCGGCCTCGCCGAGACCCTGGCGCATTTCATGCTCCGGCATGTGGAGGAAGGGGAGCGCGACGCCCTTCTCGTGCCGGTTCCGCTCCACCGCTGGCGGATCTGGCGGCGCGGCTACAATCAGGCCGCGCTCATCGCCTCGGCCCTCGGCCGCCGGAGCGGCCTTGAAGTGGAGCTCGGCCTCCTCAGCCGAACCCGCGCCACGCCTCCGCTCAAGGGCCTGGGCCGGCGGGAGCGCGCGCTTGCGGTCCGGGGCGCCTTCCGGGTGCCGGCGGCGGCGAGGCCGCGCGTCTCGGGCCGGCATCTGCTCCTCGTCGACGACGTCTATACCAGCGGCGCCACCGCTTCCGCCTGCGCCAGTGCCCTGAAGCGCGCCGGCGCCGCCTCGGTCGGGATTTTATGCTGGGCCCGGGTCGTCGGCACCGACTCCGCGTGAACCTATCGCGCCGCGCATTGTTCTCCTAGACGAACCCCTTACCCTTACCCAGCAGGAGCTGATGATGGCCCGAGTCGAGATCTACACCAAGTTCGGCTGTCCCTATTGCGCCCGCGCCAAGCGGCTGCTCGAGGAAAAAGGCGCCGATTACGAGGAGTTCGAGATCAACTCGGTGCCCGGAAAGCGCGACGAGATGCTCGGCCGAGCCAACGGCCGCACCACCGTCCCGCAGATCTTCATCGACGGCCGCCACATCGGCGGCTCCGACGATCTTGCGGAGCTGGAGAGCAGCGGCCAGCTCGATGCCATGCTCCAGGGCGCCGGCGCCGAGGGCTGAGCCTTGTGCCCGATCCTCAGCGGTTCGGTACGGCCGCTCCCGCGAACGGATCCGCGCTTTCGGCCGGCTGCGGCGGCGGCAGCGCGACCGCGGGCGGCGGGACCGGGACCGGCCGGGCGGAATAGACCGGCGCGGCAGGTTCGTAGCCGCCCTGGACCGCCGACTGGATCCCGGCGGCGATGGCGGGCGCGCCGAGGAGGATGAAGCAGCCGACGATAACTCCGGCGCCCCGGCGCAGGTCGATCCGGCCCGACAGCATCATCATGCCCACCGCCGCGACGCTGATGACCGCGATGCTCGTCGCGACGGTGCCGAGCAGCGTGCCCTGAAGCCACTGGACGGCCGCGACGATCGCGTTCGATCCGGCGGGGTCCGCCAGCGCCGGAGAGGGGTTGCTCCAGGCCAAGCTCCTGCTCCCCGCGCCGGCTCAGGACCGGGCCGGGACGTGCGGGCTCGTCGCCGGCTCCGGGAGGATCCAGGCGCCGCTCTCCCTGCGCTCGCCGGGATCGCCGTCGCTCTCGAAGGTCACGATCACCTTGCCGAAGCCGCTTTGCGAGCCGCTCCCGCCGATCGCCCCGGACGATCCCCGGCCGCCGGCTGGGATCAGCTCGCCGCGTCCCTGCGTCATCGCCTCCTCGACCGCGGCCAGAAGCGCCGCGAGGCCGTCCACGTCGAGATGGATGAACAGCTCGTCCTCGGCGCCCGCTCCATCCGCCGTGAATTCCAGTTCCATCCCTCTCGTCCTCCAGCCCCCCGTTCGCATCATTGCGGCCGAGAGTCACGCCCGCCCTTTCGCCCGATTTCGCGAAATAGCGGGATTTACGTAGCGGCAGGCGGGTCGGCGGGCGCCTTGGCGGCCGTTCCGGTGCGAGCGGCTAGAGCGTGATCGTCCCGGGCCGACACATCCCGTCATCCCTGCGAAGGCCGCGATCCATGAACACGGCGGGTCCAACTGGAGCGAAGACGGTGTTCATCGATTCCGGACCAGCTCGGAAATGACGCTGAAAAAGCGTGGCACTTCTCCAACCGGCCGCTGGGCGACCATCGGTTCCACCAAAGCCGATCACCTCTAGTGGGGCTTCTTGGGACCGGGCTTGCCGGCGGGATGGTCGAAGGTCACGGTCACCTTCTTGAACGCGCGGGCCGATCCGCTGCCGACGATCGTCCCGCCCGCGCCAAAAGCGTCCGAGCTCAGCTGCCCGTGCCCGGTGCGCATGGCGGTTTCGATCGCCCTCAGCAGCGCGGCGAGGCCGTCGATGTCGAGATGGATGAAAAGCTCGGGCTCGTCGGCCGGCCCGTCCGTCTTGAACTCAAGCTCCATCTACCTGCCCTCCAGACGCTCTCCACGTTCGCACCATGCAGGGCCGAAGTCACGCTTGCTGTTCGCCCGCCCGCGCGGGCCGGGGATTTCGCGCTCTGGTCGGGGCCCCGAGCCGGGCCGATGGCGAAGCCGCCGCGCGAACCGGTCCGCCGCTAGGAGGCTCCCGGGCGCCGCGCAGCGGCGGCGCTAGTTGGGCATCTTGCCGCCGCGGCCCCTGGGCGGCCGGTCGAAGGTGACCGTCACCTTTCCGAAGGCCGCGGCCGATCCGCTTGCGGCGATCGCTCCGCCGGGGCCGCCGGTCCGGGAGGCGCTCAGCTCGCCGCGCCCGGTCTGCATCGCCGCCTCGATCGCCTTCATGAGGGCGCCAAGCCCGTCCACGTCGAGATGGATGAACAGCTCGGGCTCCTCGGCGGGCCTGGCGGCCGTGAATTCCAGTTCCATAGCCTTCCCCTCGAAGCGGATTGTGGTCCGAATCGGCGCCGCAGGCAATCGCCATTGTCCGCTGGGCCGCGCGGCCGCGCCGGTTTTTCCGAATCGCAGACGCAGCTTGCCGACCGGGGCGGCTTGGAGTGGAGGCAGAGCGCCGTTGGCGTCGTAGGCGAAGGTGGCGGAGACGGTGCCGCCGCCACCGGCGAAGCCGCTGTTGAGCGCCGAGAGCCGGCCGACGCCGTCATAGCCGTAGCTCGTCCAGTCGCCGAACTTCCGCGCGAAATAGCTGCGGGAGCCCGCGGGAGTGTAGGCGAAGGCGACCATGATGTGCGACGTGTCGCCCAGAGCGCCCTGATACCCCTCCGTCATCCGCCCGAGCCGGTCGCGTGCGAACCAGGCCTTCGCCTGGTCGGGAAAGGCGAGCTCGGTGCGGCGGCCTTCCGAATCATATTTGTGGGAGACGGTTCGGGCGATCCCGCCCATATTGCTCGTTGTCGAGACGTTGCGGCCGAAGCCGTCATAGGCGTTCGAGATGCCGTGGCCCGTCCAGGTGAAGGAAGCGGAGGTCTGGAGGCCGCGAAGATCGTAGCCGTAGCGCACGTCCCGCTCGGGGCCGGGGGCGTCCTTGATCGTCACCCGGTTCAAGGCGTCATAGGCGAAGCCCAGCACCTGCCCGTCGCGCTTCCTCAGGCTCGTGCGGTTGCCGTTGGCGTCGTAGCCATATTCCTCATAGTCATTCTGGTCGGCTACCCCCGGCGTCGTCTTCGACGGGAAGATCCAGCGCGCCTGGCGGCCGTGGCCGTCGTAGCGCTGAAGGTACTGCCGTCACTCCGCGGC
>DASVTA010000148.1:0-3036 GCA_036387815.1 Allosphingosinicella sp. | reverse complement strand
GAAGGGAGCGTCGGTCGCGATCCGCTTCCAGACCCGCTCGACGTCAGAGCGGACCCGGTCGGGCGTGGGGCTGTCGAAGCGGACCAGCATCTGGCCCCAGGCGGCCTTGCTTATCCGGAACATGATCGGGTCGATCGGCTCGCGGATCGAGCGGAAGCGGGAGTCGCGCACCACGCCGATGATGTTGACCGGCACGAGCCCATATTCGTCGTCGGCAAGCGAAGCCTTGAACTGCTTGCCGACCGCGTCCCGGGGCTCGCGGAAACCCATGCGCTTGGCCGCCAGCGCGTTCACCACGACGTTGACTCCGCCCCTCGCGATCTGCGCCCTGATCGCTTCCGGCTGCTCGGGAAAGGGCAAAGAGGCGTCGTCCATCGGCCGGCTCTCGTCGAAGCTCCGGCCGGCGAGAAGCTCGATCCCCATCGTCCTGAAGAAATCATAGTCCACCGCATAGGTGCCGATGTTCACCGGCTCCTGCCGCCCCGGCACCTGGACCCCCGTGTTCATGCTGGTCCCGGTGGCGATGCCGATGTTGGTCCGGCCGACCGAGACGACTCCGTCGACCCGGGCGACCTCCTGCTTGAGCGTGTCCGAGAGCGGGATGAGCTGGCGGCGGCCGATCCCCTCGACCTGCAGCAGCCCCTGGCGCTTGTAGCCGGGATCGGCGGTCTGCGCGTAGGTCGTCTGGGCGTAGACGATCGCCGTGCAGATGATGAGGCCGATCGAGACGGCGAACTGGGCGATGACGAGGATGTTGCGAAGCCGCCCGGAGCCGGCGGCCTCGGCCGAGCTCTTGTTCGCCTTCAGCACCTGGGCGGGCTGGAAGCGCGACAGGTAGAAAGCGGGGTAGAGGCCGCCGGCGGCGCCGACGACGAGGACGAGCAGGAGGATGGGCAGGAGCAGCCCGCCCGAGCCCAGGTAGGAGATGCCGAGATCGGCCTCCAGGAAGCTCGCGAAAGGCGGCAGGAGCAGCTCGACCAGGGCAAGGGCCAAAACCATCGCCAGCGCGGCGACGAGGACCGATTCGCCGAGGAACTGGACGATCAGCTGCTTGCGGTTGGCCCCGAGCACCTTTCGAAGCGCCACTTCGCGCGCCCGCTGGCTGGCGCGCGCGGTGGCGAGATTGGTGAAGTTGACGCAGGCCATGCCGAGGATGAGCGCTGCGACGATCCCGAAGGTGACGATGGTGCGGCGATCGTTGCCCGGAGTCGAGGCTCCGCTCTGCGCCTCGCCGAGATGAACGTCGCGGACGTTGACCAGCCTGTATTCCTGATCGTCGCCCGCATTGTATTTGCGGCCGCCGAAATCCTCGTCCGGGATGTTGCGCTTTTCCCAGGCGGGCAACTGGGCATGGATCGCCTTCACGTCCGTGCCCGGCTTCAACGCCACATAATGCCATCCCGACTGCCAGCCCCATTGGGTGAGGAAATCGGGCTGCTCGGCGTAGAAGCTGGCGGGGTCGAAGCGCGCGATCATGTTCCAGCGCATGTGCGAGTTCTTCGGCAGGTCCCTGAACACGGCGGTGACCCGGTGATCCACCGGCTTGCCGCGGAGCATCACGGTCAGGGTCCGGCCGAGCGGGTTCTCGGCCCCGTAGAGCTTGGTGGCCTGGGTCTCGGAGAGCGCGACCGAGCCGACCTCCCTGAGCGCCGTCGCCGGATTGCCTTTGGCGAGCGGAAGCTTGACGACGTCGAAGAAGGGTCCGTCGACGAAGGATCCGTTCTCGACCGCGATCGCCTCGCCGTCGCGGATGACGGTGAAGCCGCCGCCGCCGGCGTAGACCATCCTGTCGACCTGCGGGAAATCCTTCTTCAGCGCGGTCCCCGCGACGTAGGAGGCCATCTGAAGCTTGAGCTCCTCGCCGGTCTGCCGGTCGTGGTAGAAGGTCTGCAGCTGGTAGACGTTCTCGCCGTTCGGAAGCCATTTGTCGTAAGCGAGCTCGTAGCGCACGTAGAGCAGGATCATCAGGCACGCGGCGAGGCCGAGCGCGAGGCCGAATATGTTGATGAAGGCGTAGGTCTTGTTCTTCGCCAGAGCCCGGAAGCCGACCGTCAGGTAATTGCGCCACACTGGTCTGCTCCTATTCGTAACGGAGGGCGTGGATCGGGTTCGAGCGAGCGACCCTGAGGGCGTGGCCCGCGATCGTCCCGACGGCGATGACGAGCGCAAGCAGGGCGGCGAGGAGGAAGGGCGTGGGCCCGAGCGGGATCCGGGCGTCGAAGCCGTTCAGCCATCCCCGCATCACCCACCAGGCGGCGGGCCAGGCGATCAAATTGGCGATGATGACCGGCTTGGAGAATTGCCAGACGAGGAGCCGGACGATGTCGCGGGAGCGGGCGCCGAGCACCTTCCTGATGCCGATCTCCTTCGTTCGCCGCTCGGCGGTGAAGGCGGCGAGGCCGAACAAGCCGAGGCAGCCGACAAGGACGGAAAGCAGTGCGAAGCCGGCGAAGGTCTTCGCCCGCGCATCCTCCGCCTCGTACAGCTCGGCGACCACGTCCTCGCTGAAATCCGCCTCGAACGGCACTTCGGTGGTGATTCCCCGCCAGGCCGCTTGCAGCTTCGAGCGCATCGCGCTGGGATCGCCTCTGTAGCGCACGACCAGCCACTGATGGCCGGCATCGGAATTGATGAACATGATGTCGTCGAGCGGCTGGCGGACCGAGCGGAAACGGGAATCGCCGACGACGCCGACGACGGTGACGGGCACCAGTCCGAGCTCGCTCTGGATGAGGCCGGCCTTGACCTGCTTTCCGACCGCGTCCGCGGGATTGGCGAAGCCGAGCCGCCGCGCGCCCGATTCGTTGACGACGACGTTGCCGCCGCGGGCGGCGAGCGCGCTTTGCTGCTCCGGCGAGGGCGGGAAGGGAATGGTCATGTCGTCGAGCGGGCGGCTCTCGTCGAACCAGCGGCCGGCGACGAGCTTGAGCCCCATCGCCTTCATGAAGCCCGGATCCACGATATACTGGCCGATCAGCACGGGCCTGGGGTTGCCGGGCACCATGACGTTGGTGTTGTTCGCGCCGTCGGTCGCAA
>DASVTA010000147.1:0-1646 GCA_036387815.1 Allosphingosinicella sp. | reverse complement strand
GCCCTGGGCTCGCCGGCTCTCCCGCTCGGCCCGGCCCTGAAGCAGGCTGAAGTGGGCGGCGAACATGTCGGCTTCGAGCAGGGTCGCCTGGGTCAGGCAGCGGGCGAGGCGGCCGAGCCGCTCCGGATCGCCCGCCAGCTTCTCGGCCAGGATGTTATGGCCCTCCTCGGCAGCGGCGCTGATCGAGGAGATGAGGGTGGTCAGCGAAATGTGGGTCGATTGCGCCTCGAGCACGTATCCGCCGACCATGTCGGCCCAGGCCTGGCCGCGAACGTCGGTATATTTGGCGGCGAGATAGGGAAGGATCTTCCGGACGTTCTCGTCCATCTCGGCTTCCGTGAAGGCGGCGTTGACCTCCGGAGCGCCGGCGAGGTGGCTCCAGAACCGGCGGGCGATCCGAACCGACTCGTTGGCGAGGAGAGCCGCGACCTCCCGGCAACTGGCCTCCAGGCAGCCGTCGCGATCGAACAGCCCGATCCGGTCCGAAACCATCACCTGAGTGAATTCCGCGCTCATCTGCAACGCCTTCCGCCCGCACCCGAATTGCCGCCGGTTCTGGCGGCAAAGGGTTAACATCCCGTTAGGGAAGGGACTTGGCCGGGGCGTGAAATCGTGGGCGGCGAAGCGGCGGTTCCCCGTCGTCTGGGCGGTGCACGGCTTTTGCTACGAAGGCTGGGTGCGCCGGGAAGAATCAGGCGAGAATCAGTAAACCCGGGCTTTGGGCTGGATATATTGGATCTCGTCGGTGAGCGTATATTCATGGACCGGCCGGTAATCGAGGCGGACTCCGCCGCCCGCGCCGCCCCAGCCGTCGAACCAGCTGATCGTGTGCTTCATCCAGTTGGCGTCGTCGCGGTTGGGATAGTCCTCATGCATGTGGGCGCCGCGGCTTTCCTTGCGGTTCGCGGCCGAGTGCATCGTCACCACGGCCTGCCCGAGCAGATTGTCGAGCTCCAGGGTCTCGACGAGGTCGGTATTCCAGATCAGGCTGCGGTCGGTGACTCGCACATCGGCCATCTGCCGGTAGACCTCGTCGATCCGGGCTTGTCCCTCCTGGAGGCTCGCTTCGGCCCGGAAGACGGCGCAATCGGCCTGCATCACCCGCTGCATCCGGTTGCGGATCTGGGCGGTGGGGCTGTCTCCGGAAGCGAAGCGGAACTTGTCCAGGCGGGTGAGCGCCATCTCCTCCGAACCCTTCGGCAGCGGCCGGTGCGGGCTGTTCGGCTTGATGATGTCGCCGACTCGGTGGCCGACCGCCCGGCCGAAGACGACGAGATCGATGAGGCTGTTCGAGCCCAGCCGGTTGGCGCCGTGGACCGAGACGCACGCCGCCTCGCCGACCGCGAACAGCCCCGGCACGACGGCGTCGGGATTGCCGTCCCGCAAGGTCACCACCTCGCCGTGGAAGTTGGTCGGGATCCCGCCCATGTTGTAGTGCACCGTCGGGACTACCGGCAGCGGCTGCCGGGTCAGGTCGACGCCGGCAAACACTTTGCCGGTCTCCGTGATGCCGGGCAGGCGCTCGGCCAGGATCTTGGAGTCGATATGGTCGAGGTGCAGGAAGATGTGGTCGCCGTTCTTGCCGACGCCGCGGCCTTCGCGCATCTCCATCGCCATCGACCGCGACACGACGTCGCGCGACGCCA
>DASVTA010000146.1:0-3562 GCA_036387815.1 Allosphingosinicella sp. | reverse complement strand
CTGATCCGTCATGACCCCTCTCCCCTGCAGGGAGAGGGGATCCGTTTCGCATGATCACTCTCCTCATGTTTCGCAGAGCGGCCGGGCCGCGGCGGGAGCCGCGCGCACGGGCCGGACCGGGCTCAGCCGCCGGCCGATTCCGCTTTCGCTTCCAGAGGCATGATGACCGGGTCGAGGGGAGGATTGGGGCCTTGGCACGGGATGATCAGCTCCGGATAATCGCAGCATTCTGCGCCGTAGATGACCGGTCCCCACGGCGTGCAGCCGTACCAGGGATCGTCGGGATCTTCGACGGGCGGCGGCGGCGGCTTTTTCGCGATCGCCGGCGCGGCGGCCAGCGAAGCGGCTAGCAGGATCGAAGCGGCGAGCGTCCCGCGCACTCTCTTTCTTCCGTTTGGCATGTTCTTTCTCCCACGGTTATCGGGAACCGCCGCGCGACTCGGTCGAACGATGGCCCGGACCCGGAGGATAGCCGCCGCCGTGTCACGCGCGACGACCATTGGGTCCGAAACCGTTCCATCGCCGAGTCATCCCGGCGAACGGCGCCACCTCGGCGAAACCCACCTCGGCGGAACCCAAGGTGACTTCCTGATCCGGGATCGACGCCCACGACCGCTCAACAAAGCGGGGATAAGTCGTGCCTTTCCTTGCCGCGCGACTCGGGCAGGGTTAACACTTCGCGCGTGCAGCAGCCGGTCCGCATCGCTCCCTCAATCCTGTCGGCCGATTTCGCCCGGCTCGGCGAGGAGGTGCGCGCCGTCGACGCGGCGGGCGCCGACTGGATCCATGTCGACGTGATGGACGGGCATTTCGTGCCCAACCTCACCATCGGCCCGGCGGTGGTGAAGGCGCTCCGGCCGCACAGCGCCAAGCCTTTCGACGTCCATCTCATGATCTCGCCGGCCGATCCGTTCCTCGAAGGCTTCGCGGAGGCGGGAGCGGACATCATCACCGTTCACCCGGAAGCGGGCCCCCACCTCCACCGGACGCTGCAGGCGATCCGGGCGCTCGGCAAGCGCGCCGGAGTCGCGCTCAATCCGGCGACTCCCGCCAAGATGCTCGATTACGTGCTGGAGGAGGTCGATCTCGTCCTGGTGATGAGCGTCAATCCCGGTTTCGGCGGGCAAGGGTTCATCGAGAGCCAGTTGCGCAAGATCGAAGCGGTGAGGAAGCAGATCGACAAGCAGGGGCTCGCCGTCGATCTCGAAGTGGACGGCGGCATCGACGGCGCCACCGCCCGGCGCGCGGTCGAGGCGGGCGCCGATGTCCTCGTCGCCGGCACCGGCACCTTCCGAGGCGGCCCCGGCCGGTACGCGGCGAACATCGAGGGGCTGCGCGGATGAGCCTGCTCGAAAAGATCGACAGCGCCGAGCCCGGCGAGATCGAGCCGGGCAAGCGGCTGATCCGGGCGGGCGGCGGCCAGAGCGCGTCGCTCGGGGAGCAACTCTCCTCGATGCTCCACCGCCTCTCCTGGCGCACGCCCTTCCATGCCTTGCGCCTGCGCGGACGCCACCCGCTCAAGCTGATCGCGGTGCCCAAGGATCCGGTCGCCGGGGACAAGGCCGCCGGCGACTCCATTCTCCGCGGCAAGTTCCTCCGCCGGGGCCGGGCCTTCGCGATCGACTCGCTGGCTTTCGACGATCCGGCGCTTCCGGCCGACCTGTCGGATTATCTGCAAAGCTTCGAATGGCTGCGCGACCTCGCCGCCGCCGCCACTCGCGAGCGGGGGGCCAAGCTCGCCGAGAAGATCGTCCACAAATGGCTCGACGCTTACGCCGATTCCGTCGGCGAGCCGGCGTGGCGGGCGGATCTGTGGGGCCGCCGGATCCTCTTCTGGACGGCCTATGCGCCCTACATATTGTCGAGCCGCGACTCCGCCTTCCGGGCGGTCCTGCTCAACACGCTCTCCCGCGGCGCGCGCCACCTCGACAAGGCCGCCGAGAAGGCGCGTCCCGGCCTGGCGCGGATCACCGCCTGGGCCGGAGTGGTCGCCGCCGCCCTCCTCGTCCAGGGCGGGCCGGCGCGGCTCGGACGCGGCGAGGCGGGGCTGCTCAGGGCGCTTTCCGCCTCGCTTCACGACGATGGCGGGCTGGTCAGCCGTTCCCCCGAAGAGCAACTCAGGCTGGTCGAGCTGCTCGCCCAGCTTCGGGCGGCCTATTTCGCCGGCGACCGCGAGATGCCGGAAGGGGTCGCGGAGGCCCTGTCGGGCGCCGTCGGGGCGCTGCTCGGAGCCACGCTGGGGGACGAGGCGCTTTCGAGCTGGCAGGGCGGGAACATGGCGTCCAAACGCAGGATCGCCGCCGCCGTCGAAGGCAGCGGCGCGCGCGTCCGGCCGCTTCGCCAGCCGCGCGGCTGGGGCTACCAGCGGCTCGAGGCGAAAAGCACCGTCGCCTTGTTCGACGCGGCGCCGCCTCCGCCGACCCGCGCCTTCGCCGGCGCATGCGCCTCCACCCTTGCCTTCGAGCTTTCGGAGGGCGCGAACCGGCTCGTCGTCAATTGCGGCGGCCCGGGCGAAGCGGCCGGCGCCTTGCCGGCGGATCTCGTCCACGCGCTGAGGAGCAGCGCCGCCCACTCCACCCTCACCCTCGGCGACCGCAATTCGACGGCGGTGCATGACGACGGAAGCCTCGGCAAAGGCGTCTCGCAGGTCGAGCTGGTCCGCGACGAGACGGCGGGGATCGTCATGGTCGAGGCCAGCCACGACGGCTACGTCCGCCGCTTCGGCCTCGTCCATCAGCGCCAGCTCACCCTCGCCGCCGACGGCCGCGAGCTTCGCGGCCAGGATCTGCTCACCCTCCAGGGCCGCCGCCGCCGGGCCGAGCCGATTCCCTTCGCGGTCCGGTTCCACCTCCACCCTGATGTCGAGGCGGCGACCACCGCCGACGGGCAGGGCGCGCTGCTCCGGATCCGGGGGCGGACCGTATGGCAGTTCCGCTGCCGCGGCGGCCGGCTCTCGATCGAGGACAGCCTCTGGATCGACGGCGGCTCCGGGCTTCGAGAGACGTCGCAGCTGATCGTCGGCGGCGAGAGCCCCGCCGACGGCACCGCCATTGCCTGGATCTTCCGGCGCGCCGGGTAGGAGCACCGTCATTGCGAGCGAAGCGAAGCAATCCAGCCTGCCGACGCCGCAACTGGATTGCTTCGTCGCTTCGCTCCTCGCAATGACGGGTCAAAGGCTATGGCTTCAGGGAGGGCGAATTGCAGGACCACGTGAAGATCCGCCGGGCCTTGCTTTCGGTGTCGGACAAGACCGGACTGGTCGATCTCGCCCGCGCCCTGGCCCGCCGCGGGGTCGAGCTCGTCTCCACCGGCGGCACCGCCAAGGCGCTCCGCGAGGCCGGGCTCGAGGTGAAGGACGTCTCGGAGCTCACCGGCTTTCCCGAGATGATGGACGGGCGGGTGAAGACGCTTCATCCCAAGGTCCATGGCGGCCTGCTGGCGGTTCGGGACGATCCCGATCATTCGGCGGCGATGGCCGAGCACGGGATCGGCGCGATCGACCTGGTCGTCGTCAATCTCTACCCGTTCGCCCAGACGGTCGCGCGCGGCGCCGGGCGCGACG